>JAYUEJ010000774.1:0-9501 GCA_043739265.1 Rhodopila sp.
CCGGCGGTGCGATACCGTCGGTTCGGGCCCTGGCGATGGTTTCGAAAACGGCGTGGGTTTCCTTCGCGGCCTGGACGGCCACCAGCACCAGCGGGGCGACGAATATCAGGCCGATGGCCAGGGTAAACACCGACGGTAGCAGGATGTTGTGTTTGCCAGGCGGCCAGCGGCGGACGGCGCGCTGATACAGCGGCCACACCGCGATCGCCAGGATGGCGGCCCAGATCAGGGCCGGCAGATACCGATGCAGCGTCCAAACGCCCAAACCCACCAGCAGCAACGCCAAAGCCGCCCGTGCCGCCAGCTGCGGACGGGTGGCGCCATCTGGGGTCAGGCTGTCTGGGGTCAGGCCGCCCGGGGTTACGCCGTTTGGGGTCACGCCGTTTGGGGTCAGGCTGTCTGGGGTCAGGCTGGCCCCCCTCATCGTGCCGCCCCCGGCGGATAGGGCGGCGGCGACACATCACGGCGCAACGGCGACGCGGTCAGGCGTTGCGTCATCACGACAGCGCCGACGACCGCCAGGGTCAGCGCGGCGATCCAGCGGCTGATCGGGGCGGGATACAGCGCGTAGGGCCGCCATACCAGCATCAGAAACACCGCGGTCACGACCACCAGCGCGCCAAATCCGCGATGCCCGCGCCGCGATGCCAAAAAGGCCAGCACGGCGAAGACGACATAGATGGCGATCGCGAGTGCCCGGATAACGCCGTAGGTCTGTACACCCAGTGCGAACACCAGATTATGGAATGCACTGTCGATCCCGTCGAGCACGGCCAGGCAGACGTCGAGAAACCGATCCGGCCCGATCAGATACAACAACACGGCCAGCACGAAGCCGCCGACCCAAATCATCAAAATGCTTTCTCGCCGCACGGTGCCGCCTTGATTTTAGTTGTTCGTGCCTTCTACGCGATTGCCGTCCGCTCTGCACATCGGCGTGTCATCCCGGATGTCACCAATCCCCTGTCATCAATGCGCCTGGCACCAGTGCCTCTTGCACTTGTGACCGGATCGGCGACACTCGACCGAAACACGGCGCGGATCGCGGCCGGGGAAACGCCGTCCTGTGGAGAAACATCTGCCATGCCCGACGATGCCGCGCCTGCGTCCACCGACCTGCATGACCTTTCCATCGCCGAAGCCGCTCGGCTGATCGAACGACGGCGCCTGTCGCCGGTGGAATTGACCCAGGCCTATTTGGATCGGATCGAGACGTTCGATCCGCAATTGAACGCCTACCTGACGGTGGCCGCCGACCGCGCACTCGCCCGGGCACGAACGGCCGAAGCGGAGATCGTCGCCGGCGGTTACCGTGGCCCGATGCACGGGATTCCGTTCGCGCTCAAGGACATCTACTGCACGCGGGGCATCCGCACGACGTGCCATTCCCGCACGCGGGCCGACTACGTGCCGGACTTCGATGCCACGACCGTGACGAAGCTATATGACGGCGGTGCGGTGCTGCTGGGCAAGCTGTCCACCCATGAGTTCGCCCATGGCGGCCCGTCCTTCGACCTGCCCTGGCCGACCGCCCGCAATCCATGGAATCGCGAGCATTTTACCGGCGGATCGTCCAGCGGCTCCGGCGCCAGCGTGGCAGCCGGTTTGGCGCCCGGTTCGCTGGGTTCCGACACCGGCGGATCGATCCGCAACCCGGCGGCGCTTTGCGGGCTGGTGGGATTGAAGCCGACCTACGGCCTGGTCAGCCGGTCGGGGGTTTTCACCAATTCTTTCAGCTACGACACCGCCGGCCCGATGACATGGACCGTCGAGGACTGTGCCATCATGCTACAGGCGATCGCCGGCCACGATCCCAAGGATCCGGCCAGCGCGGACTACGACTTACCGGACTACCGGGCGGACCTGTCCGCCGGGGTCAAGGGCCTGCGCATCGGCGTTCTGCGGCATTTGTATGAGGACGACGTGCCGGTCGCCGCTTCGGTGAAGGCTGCCCTGGAACAAGCCTACGACGTGCTGCGCGGGTTGGGCGCGGTGGTTGAGGATGCGCGCATCAGGCCGGCCTCCGACTACCACGCGGTCAAGATCACCGGGGCGGAAACCGAGCTGCTGTCCGTCCACGAACCGGTCCTGCGCCAACGCCTGAACGATTTCGGTGCCGACTTCCTGGGACGAGCGCTCGGGGCGCTGCTGATCAGCGGGGCGGATTATATGCAGGCATCACGGCAGCGGCGGGCGATGATCGCCGAGATGGAACCGCTGTACGCCAGATACGACGTGCTGCTGACAGCGGGGCCCGGTCCGGCGGCCAAATTGGATGCCTGGCGGACGATCAATTTCTGGCAGCGGAATTCCTTGACGACACCGTTCAACGTCACGGGCGGCCCGGCGCTGGTGCAGTGCATCGGGTTTACCGATGACGGGTTGCCTCTTTCCATGCAGGTCGTCGGCCGGCCGTTCGCGGATGCGATGGTGCTGCGGGTGGCGAAGGCATACGAGGATGCAACCAAGTGGAAACGCCGGCGGCCGGTGCTACAGGCTGGCGCGGCTCCCCTGCCCGCTCCACCGGTGCCCGAACCCGCGAAGGCAGACATCGGCCAGACGCGGCGGGATGAGATCGCGGCGCTCTGCAAACGGGCCGGCCTGACGGTCCCGGAGCCCCACTTCGAACAGCTCTGCGCCACGGCACCGTATGTGGAGGAAATGGTCGGGCACCTCGGCCGGTCGTGGGAATTCAACGACGAACCGTCGAACGTGTTCCAGTTTGGTGGCGGCCAGTGGTCCGATCCCAACGCTTGCCTTCCAGGCGTTGGGTGAATCGGCCCACCAAATCAATAGCAGGTGGATAAAATCTGACGGCGCTATCCGTCAGATTTTATCCACCAGGACCATCATCCTGAACGCCCCTGAACTGACCAACGCCACCCCAGCCAAACCGAGGAACCGGATGCAGTCTGCCCGTCTTGCCATCGATATCGGCGGCACGTTCACCGACCTCGCCCTGGAGCAGGGCGGCAGGCGTATCACGGTCAAAGTCCTCACCACTCCGGCGGCCCCCGAACAAGGCGTCATGGACGGTTTTCGAACCATCATCCAAACCGCCGGCGTGGCACCGGGTGACATCGAGCTGATCATCCACGGCACCACCCTGGCGACCAACGCGATCATCGAGCGCAAGGGCGCCCGCACCGCTTTGGTAACCACCGAGGGTTTCCGCGATGTCATCGCGATGGGAAACGAAAGCCGTTACGATCAATACGATCTGAACATTGTGCTGCCGGAGCCTTTGGTGCCGCGATACCTGCGTCTGCCGGTCCCGGAACGACTGGACAACACCGGCAAGATCCTGCGGCCGCTGGATGAGGAGGCGGTGCATGCGCTGATCCCGGTGCTGCTTCGGGAAAACGTCGAAAGCATTGCCATCGGTCTGCTGCACGCCTTCGTCAATCCGCTGCATGAACGGCGCATCCGGGCAATCCTGCATGACGCGCTGCCGGACATTCCCATCTCGCTGTCGTCGGAAGTCTCACCCGAAATGCGGGAGTGGGAACGTTTCTCCACCACCGTCGCCAACGCCTATGTGCAGCCGATGATGGCGCGCTATCTGCGACGGCTGGAGGCCGGCCTGCACGCGGCGGGTGCGGCGGCTCCGTTGTTCCTGATGATGTCCGGCGGCGGGCTGACGACGATCGAGACCGCCTGCCGGTTCCCGATCCGGCTGGTCGAAAGCGGGCCGGCGGGCGGTGCGATCTTCTCCGCTTTTATTGCCCGCGAGTGTGGCCTGGACAGTGTATTATCCTTCGACATGGGCGGCACCACGGCGAAGATCTGCCTGATCGACCACTACAAACCCCAGACCGCCCGCACGTTCGAAGTCGCCCGGGTCGGGCGGTTCCGCAAAGGATCAGGTTTGCCACTGCGGATTCCAGTGATCGAGATGGTCGAAATAGGCGCCGGCGGAGGCTCCATCGCGCATGTCGATCGTATGGGGCGGATCGAGGTTGGACCGGAAAGCGCGGGCGCCGATCCCGGGCCGGCGTGCTACGGACGCGGCGGCACGCATCCCGCGGTAACGGATGCCAATTTGTCACTTGGTCGTTACGATCCAGACCGTTTCGCCGGCGGGTCGATGAAGCTGGACATTGTTGCCGCGCACGCTGCATTGCTGGCCGATGTTGGACTGAAACTGGACCTGACCGCGGAACTGTCCGCGTTGGGCGTGGTGGAGATGGTCGATGAGACCATGGCCAACGCCGCCCGCGTTCACGCCATCGAATCCGGGAAAACCTACCAGGGCCGCACCCTGATCGCATTCGGCGGCGGCGGCCCGGTGCATGCCTGCCGCGTGGCGGAAAAAGTCGGCATCAGCCGCGTGCTGGTTCCCTCCGGCGCCGGTGTCGGCAGTGCCATCGGATTCCTGCGCGCGCCCGTCGGCTATGAAGTCGTCCGCAGTCTGTATCAGCGCTTTTCGACATTCGACGTGGCCGCGGTGAACGATCTGCTGGAGGATATGCGGCAAGAGGCGGCGGCCGCCGTGGCAAAAGGCAGCTTCGGTGCCCCGGTCGTCGAAACCCGCACCGCGTATATGCGCTATGTCGGCCAGGGCCACGAAATCCCCGTGCCATTGCCGAACGCGGTGCTGGGCCAGGAGGATATCGCGCTGATCCGCGACCGTTACGACCAGGAGTATGCGCGGTTCTTCGATCGCCCGGTGCCAGGCTCCGACGTGGAAATCATGAGCTACGCCGTTGTCGTGACGACCGTGACGGAAGACGTCTGGGTGCCGCCGCGGGAGGACAGCCTGTTCACCACCGTGGCGACGCCGGCCCGCACACAGTTGGTACGCGATACGACGACCGGGGCCGTGTCGGCGTGGGCGATTTATGACCGCGCCGGACTGGTGCCGTGGATGACCATCGCCGGACCGGCGATTGTTACGGAAGACGAGACCTCCACCCTGATCGGCCCCGGTTGGTCGGCGCTGGTCAACGGGTTGGGCTATATCGAGATGAGGCGTGAACGCCCGTCGGATGTTTGAATAGCTAAAATTTCCGTGCTATCCTGTAGCCGATGTGGACATTGGACTTAGCTAAGGATAACAATTCAAAAGCATCAGTTAGCCTGGCGGCCACGCCGGACGCGTTATGACGGATGAATAATCCGTCTGCGTTCACCCATCCGCCAGTGACCGGCGCCACAAATCGCGGGCTACACGGGCTTGCGAAGCGGCGTCGTAAGTGGTGGATTACCGTTTAGAAAGGTTGCCCCATTCTGCTTTTGGGGAACCTTGGCCGGAGGTTCCCATGTTGCCAAGGGCAATAAGACCGTCACTACGCGAATACCGCACATGGACCGTCAACAGTCGTCGTTTGATGGCGTATCGGCCCCGAGCTGACGACATCTTCATATCAACATATCCCAAATGCGGCACAACATGGATGCAGCACATCGTCTCGATGCTGGTCTTCCGGTCGCCCGAGCCGCGGTCGATCCATGAAGTGTCGCTATGGCCCGATACGCCTATACGAGGTCCGATCGGACCGGTCATGGAGAAGCTGGAAGCGCAGAGGCACCGCCGATTCATCAAGGTTCATCTGCCGCTGGACGGTCTGCCGCTTTATGAGGGCGTCAAATACGTACATGTGGCCCGCGATGGGCGGGATGCCTGCATGTCGTGGCACAATCATCAATTGGCGTACACACCGTATGCTCTTGCCCAACTCGACCGAATTGGGATCGACGACTGTACACTCGGGCGGCCTTTTCCTCGGGTCTCGACCGACCCGCGCATCTTCTTCAGGCAGTGGGTCACACACGGTCCGGACTCACCGGGTCTGGACTTCTTTGACTTCGAGGCGTCGTGTTGGTCCGAACGGCAGCGGCCAAATGTCCTCCTCGTTCATTATGCCGATCTGAAGTCTGACCTCGCCGGAGAGATGCACCGGCTTGCCGATTTCCTCGATATCCAGATTTCGGACGTGCTCTGGCCGGAACTCATCCGTGCAGCCGATTTCGACGCTATGCGGCGCGAGGGGGAGCGACTTCTGCCAAATGCCAACGATCATTTTGAAGGCGGCGCAAAGCGTTTCCTGTTCAAGGGCACCAACGGCCGTTGGCGCGAGGCCCTAACGGATGACGATCTCGCACTCTACGACACAAAGGTCCACGATGTGTTCACGCCCGCGCTCGCAGCCTGGGTTGAAGCAGGCGCGCGCGTAACGGGAGATCCCCGCGAAAGCGCATGCTAAGTTCGCTCATCGCATACTGTCCACCAGCAATGCCGAGGATCTGAGGGAATATGTCCACAAATGAGCCAAAGCGAGCGGCGATGGACGTTGGCGGTGCCTTGATAGGCCATGCGTTGCAGCAGCCGGCCGGCGCCGTTTGCGTTCCTAGCGCTACAGCACGCCGCTCGCGACGTCGCACCGGATAGGCTCGATCGAGCCATAGTCCCCTATGCAACCCGCACCACAGGCTTGCCCAATGCCCCCAGAAACCGACGCGCTGACCAAAATCCACCGCCAGATCATGTGGAACCGCCTGATCGCGGTGGTCGAGGAACAGGCGCGGATCATGATCCGCACCGCCTTTTCCACCACCGTCCGCGAAGCCGGAGACCTGTCCGCCGGCGTGTTCGACCTGCACGGCCACATGATGGCACAGGCGGTCACCGGCACGCCCGGCCACGTCAACTCCATGGCTGAATCCGTTGGTCACTTCCTGAAAAAATTCCCCGCCGCCACCATGCGACCCGGCGACCACTACATCACCAACGACCCCTGGCTCGGTACCGGCCACCTGCACGACCTGACCGTCGTTACTCCAGCATTCCATAACGGAAAAATCGTAGGACTGCTTGCCAACACTGCCCACGTCATAGACATCGGCGGCCTCGGCATGGGGCCGGAAGGCCGGTCGGTGTTTGAAGAAGGCATGTATATCCCGATCGTCAAATGTTTCGATCAAGGTAAACCAAACGAAACCTTTTTCGACTTCATGCGCGCCGGGTCCAGGCTTCCCGTCGAATTGGAGGGCGACATCTACTCACTGTGTGCCTGCAACGATGCCGGCGCCAAACGCCTGGTCGAGATGATGGACGAATTCGAAATGACCAGCCTCGATAAGCTGGCGCATTTCATCTTCGACAGCTCCCACCGCGCCACCCTGGCTGAAATCGCCCGCATTCCGCGCGGTACGTTCACGGCGGAGATCTACTCCGACGGCTACGAAGAACCCGTGCGCCTGGCTGCATCGATGGAAATCCTTGAAGATCGAATAGAGGTCGATTTCGCCGGCACCTCCGGCCTGTCGTCGCGCGGCATAAACGTTCCGCCAGCGTATTGCCGAGCCTATGCGTGCTTCGGGCTGAAATGCGTGGTGGCGCCGGAGGTTCCCAACAATTGGGCGTCCCTGGCACCGTTCCGGATGAAAATACCGGAAGGCTGCATCCTGAATGCGCCGCACCCCTACCCGGTTTCGGTGCGTCACGTTATCGGCCACCTGCTCCCTGACCTGATGATGGGCTGCCTGCACCAGACGGTACCGGACCGGGTGACCGCCGAGGGGGCCAGTGCGTTGTGGAACCCCCCGTTGCGCGGCGGCGGCGCGATATCCGGTCAGGCGCGGGGCAACAAGCCGGTCATCGCGGATTTTGAGATCATCACCTTCAACTCCGGCGGCACCGGCGCGCGGCCGGCGCAGGACGGATTGAACGCCACCGCCTTCCCGTCCGGCGTGCGCACCATGCCGGTGGAAGCCACCGAAAACGTCGCCCCGGTGATCCTGTGGCGCAAGGAACTGAAGCCGGATTCCGGCGGCGCCGGGCGCACCCGCGGCGGCGTCGGCCAGATCATGGAGATTGCTACCAAGGGCGATCTGGAATTCGCGGTCAACGCCAGCTTCGACCGCATCGCCAATGCCCCCAAGGGCCGGGAGGGCGGATTGAACGGCGCCCCCGGCCGTGTCACCCAAAAATCCGGCACCACCCTGCGCACCAAAGGGTTCCAGGTCATTCCCGACGGCGACCGCCTGATCCTGGAACTGCCCGGCGGTGCCGGCATGGGTGATCCGGCCGCGCGAGACCCGGTCCTGGTCGCACGCGACGTGCGCGACGGGCTGGTATCCGTTGCCAATGCCCGGGACCTGTATCGGGTCGCCATCGCCGCGGACGGTTCGGTGAACGCGGCGGCCACAACGGCCCTGCGCGGCTGAAGCCGGCCCCCGGGCAAAACGTAACCGGCAATATTAACCGTTGCCGCCCCCCATCGGCACATCGTAGGATAAATGACTAAAAAAAACACATGAGAGCCCAAAAGCGTCGGCATCCAGCCGTCCATAGGCCAAACAGGGAGAAAACAGTGGACGACGCCATCGAAAAATCGGCAATGCGAAAGATCTACATTCGTTTATTGCCTTTTGCCATTTTCAGTTACTTTTTGGCCTACATCGATCGCATCAACGTCAGCTTCGCCGGGCTGACGATGCAAGGCGATCTACAGATGTCGGCGGCTGCCTTCGGCTTCGCGGCCGGCACGTTTTACTGGGGCTACTTCATCTTCGAAGTGCCAAGCAACGTGATCATGGAAAAGGTCGGCGCACGGCTGTGGATCGCCCGCATCATGATCACCTGGGGCATTTTCGCCGGCATAACAGCCATGGTGACGGGTTCCAGCAGTTTCGCCATCGTCCGGTTCTTGCTGGGCGTGGCCGAAGCGGGGTTCTTCCCCGGCATTATTCTTTACTTCACCTATTGGTTCCCAAGCTACCACCATGCCCGGATCGTGTCCGGGTTTCTGATCGGACTACCGATCGCGGTGGCGGGCGGGGCGCCCATTTCCACTGCCATCCTGGGCCTCGACGGGATGTTTGGCTTGCGCGGCTGGCAGCTCATGTACATCGTCGAGGCGATTCCAACCGTCCTGATCGGTGTGGTTACATTGTTCGTGATGACAGACCGGCCAGAGCAGGCAAAATTCCTCACCGCCGAGGAAAAGACCTGGCTCGCCAAGAAGCTTCTCGCCGAACGCAAAGCAAAGGAGGCCGTAAAGTCCTTCACGATGTGGCAGGCGATGTTCGATCCGAAGGTGCTGCTGCTGGCGCTGAACTATTTCGGCATCGTCGTCGCCAGTCTGGGCATGCTGATCTTCATCCCGCAAATCATCAAATCCATCGGCTCATACAGCAACATGACCGTGGGCTGGCTCACCATGATCCCTTATATCTGCGGCGGAATTTCACTGGTGGTCTGGGGCCGGGTCTCCGATCGCATGCAGGAACGGCGATGGAATCTGCTCGGAACATGCCTGGTGGCCGCGGCGGGGCTGTTCATCGCCGGCTACATGATGGGCACATGGTGGGCTCTGGTGGGCATGTCGATTGCGGCGATGGGCTTTTACGGTTCGAAAGGTCCGTTCTGGGCGATGCCTCCGATGTTCCTCACCGGCACGGCAGCGGCGGCTTCGATCGCGTGGATCAACTCGCTCGGCAACCTCGGCGGGTTCTTTGGGCCCTGGTATGTCGGTTTGATGAAGGACGTGACCGGCA
>JAYUEJ010000775.1:0-3161 GCA_043739265.1 Rhodopila sp.
GAACCAGGAACCCGCATGAACTTCGTAAACCGACAGCGGCGCTTCAGCGGTATGCCTGGCGCCACGATCCCGCATCCAGGTTTCGTCATGCCAGACATACGGCATCGGATCGACAACGATAGACGCCGTGGCCGGTGCCGGTTCGGCCGCCTTGGCCAGCGGATCGGCCTTGTCCGCCAACCGAACCCCGTCCGGCCCAACAATCGCGAATTTATACCGAGCATTCGGTCTAACCCGCGGCACGAACAATTCCCAAACACCGGACGGAAAGCGCAATCGCATCGGGTGACGGCGGTTGTCCCATGTATCAAAATCCCCAATGACCGACACGGCTCGGGCATTCGGTGCCCAAACGGCAAAACGCGTTCCGCGCACACCATCCACGGTCATCGGGTTGGCACCGAGCGTGAACGCGACCTCAAACAACCGGCCTTCATTGAACAGATGGAGGTCGGTTTCGGACAACAGCAAATCGAAGCTGTATGAATCCTCGATTTCCTGCACCGCGTCAGGCCACTGGATGCGTAAACGATATGGCTCCCGCCCCTCGACCCGCCCCGCGAACACGCCCTCGGGCTTGCCCGGCGACAGCGTTCCCAAATGCCGGCCGTCGTCGCGCGCCACCACGTCCACGCCCCTCGCACCCGGCAGAAACGTTCGGACGCACCGGCCCATTTCCGTTTCGAACGGCCCGAGGACAGCAAACGGATCACGCAGGCAACCAGCCGAGAGTTGCCCGGCCTGGTCGGCGGAAATCGACGGGACGGCGACCGCGTCATTCATGCGATCGCCTCCATTTCAAGCAACATCCGCGTCCGGCGCGCCAGACCGTGTAACGGCACGTCGATCCAGGTCGGTCGATTGGCCGCCTCATAGACAACCTCATACGCTGCCTTTTCGATCAAGAACAAATCGAGTAACCCCACGTCTGTCGCAATAGGCGCCTGGTCATCTCCGGATGCAACGGCTTCACGGTAGCCGGCCAGGAACCCCTCGGTCGCTTGTTCGACAAAACGCTCCAGGAACAGGCTGACTTGCTCATCGGCCAGGTGCGCGTGGCTGGACAGGCTGCGCCGCTTCACCAGGGCAGCCGCATAATCGAATGACCGGATCATCCCGGCGACATCGCGCAACGGATGGTCCTTCCGCCGACGGATTTCGACCGGCCTGGCGGGTTCTCCCTCAAAATCGATGATGGCGACGTCGCCGTTGCATACCAGCACCTGACCCAGATGCAGGTCGCCATGGATGCGGGTCAGGGTCGATCCAAGGGCCGCGTCCGCCAACACGGGCAGCCGGCTGAAAAGCGCCCCGCGGGCGACCTCCATAACGCCGCGATCCGGTTCGCCGGCCGTTTCCAGGACGCGATAGGCAGCCTCCAGTTGCTGTCGCACCCGGTCCGCGAAAGCGGCGATCGTGGTGTCGGTTCCGATCTCCGGCGCGAAGTCCGGATCGGCTGTTGGGCGGGCCAGCACCAAATGCATTTCCCCCAACCGCTGGCCCAGCAATGCGGCAAAGCGCACGTAGTCCGCATGGCTGGCGGCGTCGGCCGCGGCGGCGTCATCGCCGCCGGCGATGTCGGACAGGCCGCGCAGCAACTGATCCGTCGTCCAGGTCCAGGCATCCCCCTGGTTGCGAATGAAAGCCTGCGCGATGGCCAGCGCATGGCGGGTGCCGTCCGGATCGATGCGCACCACTTCCCCCAACAGGGCTGGCGTGTTGGCATATCCCTGGTCGGTCAGATACCGGCCCATCTCGGCTTCCGGATGCGGCCCATCCGTCACCCGGCGGAACATTTTGATGACGGCGATATCGCCGACGATGACCGACGAATTCGACTGTTCGGCCGACACCCAGGTCATTTCTACGCCGTCGGATACGGCAATGTCGGCCATGTGCGCCGTTGGTTCGAACCGGATCATGCCGTGATCGGTGGCAACGATGTCCCTCCGCGCCAGGCCGGACAGCACCACCATGGGGAACGCCGGCAGTGCGAAGGCGTCGGTCAGCAACCCGACCTTCGCGCCTCGGCGGACGCGCGCGAGGGCGAGTTGGGTTGGCAGCGGCGGCGCCGTGGTATCGCCCCAGACGATGCCCAGCGGCAGCAGCCAACGGGCGGTGCCCGAGGCCGTTTCGGTTTCGATTTCCAACAGCACCGCATCGTCCGACGGCACGCGTGTCATCAGCGCGATACGAACCGAACTTAGCGCCTGGTCCTTCATGGCGAACCAGCGGCGTTTCGCCAAATATTGCGGCAGCACCTCCCGCTCGATGACGGATCGGGCGGCCGACAGCGCTTCCGGCAGGGACTGGCGCATCACGATTGTCTGGTATTCGGGCATGGGTTCCGGCGCCGGTGTGTGAAGCGATGGCCAATCGTCGGCTTCCGACAGCACAAACCAATAGAAGCCATACGGCGGCAGGGTCAGCAGATAGGTCAATTGCCCGATCGGCGGAAATAATGAGTGTCCGTCCAGCTCGATCGGTACCCGCCCCTGGAATTCGGACAGGTCGAGTTCGACCGCTTGCGGCGTGCGCGACAGGTTGGCGACGCACAGCACGGTGACGCCGTCGTGTTCCCGCAAATAGGCAAGGATCTTGCGGTTCTTCGGATACAATTGCCGGTAGGTCCCACGTCCGAACACTCGATACTGTTGGCGGATCGCGATGGTGCGCCGCATCCACATCAGCAACGAATGCGGGTCGGATGCCTGCGTTTCGACGTTGACCGTCTGATAGGCATACAGCGGATCCATCACCATCGGCAGCACCAGCCGGGACGGGTCGGCGACCCGGGAAAAGCCGCCGTTGCGGTCGGGCGACCACTGCATCGGCGTCCGCACGCCGTTACGATCGCCAAGGTGGATATTATCGCCCATGCCGATTTCATCGCCGTAATAGATAACCGGTGTGCCGGGCATGGACAGCAGCAGGTAGTTCATCAACTCGATACGGCGCCGGTCATGCTCCAGCAACGGGGCGAGACGGCGGCGGATGCCCAGGTTGATGCGGGCGCGGCGGTCGGCGGCATAGGTTTCCCACAGAAAGTCTCGTTCCGACTCAGTAACCATCTCCAGGGTCAGTTCGTCGTGATTGCGAAGGAAGATGGCCCACTGGCAATTGGCCGGAATATCCGGTGTCTGGCGGAGGATATCGGTGAT
>JAYUEJ010000776.1:0-3156 GCA_043739265.1 Rhodopila sp.
AGTTCGGTCACGCCGGCCTGATCCAGCAACGCGACCATGTCGCCGAACTGTCCATGCAAAAGATGCAGCCGGCCGGGAAAGCGCGCCACGAGGCTGGCGCCGCGCTCGATCGCCTCGGGATCGCGATCGATCGCCCACAGCGTGCAACTGGCTTTTTCAAGGATGGCGCTGGCATAGCCGCCGCCGCCGAAGGTGCCGTCGAGGTAAACGCCGCCGTCGCGTGGTGCGAGGGTCTCCAGCACTTCCTGCAACATGACGGGGATATGGCCACTCATGCCGGCTCCGCTTTGGTCAACGAAGTTGTCCGCACCGTGAAGCCGGCCGCCCTGGTCTTTTCGTTCGCTTCGGCGAGACGGCGCGCGCCGGCTTCGGGTTCCCAAATCTGGAAGGTGTTGCGGGTGCCGATGAAGACGACGTTTTCGGTCAGCCCGGCATGCGCGACCAGGTTGGCCGGCAACATGATCCGGCCCTCCTTATCGGTTTCCATAGCGCACGCATTGCCGAACAGAGCCAACACGAAATCCTCGTGATCCTGACTGAAAAGATTGTAGCCTTCCGCGACCGGTGCGCTGAGTGCCTCAAAACCCACCTCGGTCCAGCCCTCGATGCAGCGATTTTGGTGCGATGGCCGCAAGAACATCGTTGCTACGGCGGCAGCTTCCCCAGCGTGGCTCATTTTCTTGAGGACGGAACGAAATTGCGCAGGTATCGACACACGCCCCTTGGCGTCCAGCTTATTCTGGTGAGTGCCGATAAAAAGGGCCATTTGGACCCGTTTGCCTTTCCTGCCGGAGGTTTATCGCATGGGTGACGCCTGGCTACGGGTGTTGGGAGGATGGGCCGTATCCGGTCGCTTACCCCTGTGGATGATGGTCCACCGTGGGCCGAGATGGGATAGCATGGGTTTGAGTGGGACGTCAAAGAATTTGGTCCCTTGGGCTGGCGATTCACCCGATAAATTTCCGGCTTCGTCAAACACTTACCGATGACGGGTCGATTCACCCCAAGGCAATTCGGCATCACGCAAATATTCGCGTTTCGTTCTTGTGGACAACCCTGTGGAGTGATTTTCGGGCCACAGGTCAGGTGACCGAACCGCAACAGTCCCACGCCGGGGAACCCGGGTCAGCTTCTGGAAAAATGTGTTGCCAGGAAAAGCGGTGCCCGGAGAAGCGACGCCGGGAAAAATGCCAAAAGGAAAAAATGCCAGACAGTCTGTAAGCCGGGTTCTGTCCGCCCCCGAGGGGACGGGACGGCCATTCCTCTGGGACGCATCTCACGATGCGCCTCACGCGACCAACCCGGGCGGCGGGACGGGAACGTCCCTGCGATTATCACGGGTTTTGAATCCGTAACATCACCGCCGCCCCTATTCGGTCTTGCTCCCGGTGGGGTTTACCGTGCCGCCCCTGTTGCCAGGGGCGCGGTGCGCTCTTGCCGCACCGTTTCGCCCTTACCCGCGGGACCCGGCCTGCTCACGCGGGCCGGTCTTGCACGGGCGGTTTGTTTTCTGTGGCACTGTCCCTGGGGTCGCCCCCGCCGGCCGTTAGCCGGCACCGTGTTCCCGTGGAGCCCGGACTTTCCTCCACCAACGGGATTGCCCCATCGGCAGCGGCCGTCCAACTGTCTGGCGAGGCGGGATTTGCGCCCAAGCGGTCACGCGGTCAAGCGGGTGAAGGCGGGGCAAGCGGGTGAAGGCGGGGCAAGCGGGTGAAGGCAGGGCAAGCGGGTGAAGGCAGGCTGCCGCGCTGACTCGGGGGGTACGATCCCGGTGCCGGTGGAGCAAGGCCGATCTGCGTGCATCCGCGATGAATGCAGGAATATCAAACGCGCGATCCGTCACACCGCCCCCGCGGTCGCATTGTCCTGAACCGACGACCCTTCAAATGCGATGGTTCGGCTAACGCACCGCCGCGGCGCGGGTGATGATACCGCCCCCCAGGATGCGCTCCCCGAGGTAGAAAACGCAGGCCTGTCCTGGCGCCGGCAGCGCCGGTTCGTCCAATGTGACCGAAATGGCGCCAGCCTCGGTGCGCACGACCGCCGCCCTCGGTTCCTCGCGCGCCCGCAACTTCACGGCGCAGCGGATTTCATCCGGAGGCTCCGGGATCAGCCAGTTCACGTCGCGCAGCATCACCGTTCGGGTTCCCGTCCCACGCGGTCCCACGACCACGCGCCGCCGGCCGGGTTCGGTGGCGACGACGATCTGGCGCTGGCCATTCAGCATCGCCGCATCGCCCAGGCGCTTGCCCTGTCCCGGGGTATAGCGGGCAATGCCGTCGTGACCGCCGACCACGCGACCGTCCGCGGTGACGATCTCGCCTGGCTCCAGCGCATCGGGACGGATCTTGGTGATGACGTCCGCATAGGAACCGGACGGCACGAAACAGATATCCTGGCTGTCCGGTTTCTCGGCCACGCCAAGCCCCAGCCGCTGGGCGACATCGCGCACCGCGCGCTTGTCCTCCATGCCGCCAAGTGGAAACAGACACATATCGAGCTGCCGGCGCGTCGTCGCGAACAGGAACCAGCTCTGGTCGCGGGACGGATCGGCGGCTCGGTGCAACTCCGCACCATCCGGCCCGTCGATACGCCGGACATAGTGGCCGGTGGCCAGCCGTTCGGCGCCAAGATCGCGCGCCAGCGCCGACAGATCGGCGAACTTGACCGTCTGGTTGCAGGTTATGCACGGCACCGGCGTTTCGCCGTTGGCATAGCTGTTGGCGAATTCGGAAATCACCGCCTTGGCGAACCGTTCCTCGGCATCGATCGTGTAATGCGCGATGCCCAGCCGATCGGCGACCCGGCGGGCGTCGTGGATGTCCTGGCCGGCGCAGCAGGCGCCCTTGCGGCCGGTGGCGGCGCCGTGATCGTATAGCTGTAAGGTGACGCCGATGACCTCATGCCCCTGTTCGTGCAACAGGCCGGCGACGGCGCTACTGTCCACGCCGCCGGACATGGCGACAACGATGCGCATTCCTCGGGTTCCTTCGGTCAGGCTTGAGCGTTGCGGGTGGCGGACGGAAGCTTCACCACCAGACCATCCAAATCGTTGTTCATCACGATCTGGCACCCCAACCGTGACGTCTGAGTCAGGCCGAACGCCAGATCCAGCATGTCTTCCTCGTCCTCCGTCGGGGTTGCCAGCTTCTTGAA
>JAYUEJ010000777.1:0-3155 GCA_043739265.1 Rhodopila sp.
TTCGAAAACCGCCGGCGCATCTTCGATATCGACAGTCGGTTCAAGTTCGATCTGATCGTCGCGCACCGCCCCGGTCCGACCGCGGTATTTCGGTGTGGATTCTATCTGGATCGAATCGACGATGCCGCCGATCCAGCGAAAATTATGCTGTACGACGCAGCGTTCCTGAACAAAACCGGCGGCGCCAGCCTCACACCGCTGGAACTGCGCGGGAACGCCGATCTGAAGGTCGCCGAAACATTCTTCTCGCAGCCAGAACGTCTGAAAAAATGGTGCATGGATCGCCATATCCGCTTTGGCTGCGACCTGCATATGACCGCCGATGCCGCCATTTTCCAACCAGCCGGTGCCGGCGGCCTGATCCTGCATGAGGGCAAGACATTCCACCAGTACACCGATCGCCGGGACGCCAGGCCGCGCTACAGCGTGACCCTTGCTGCCTTGAAACCAGCAACGGCGGAGGCAACAAGGCACCACCGCCTGGTGTTCCGCGACATCGCCCGTTCCAACGATGAACGGACGATGATCGCCTGCATGGCTCCCAAAAATGTCGTATTCGGTCACACCGCGACGGTGGAAAAAGCACCCTGGGCGCGCGACCCCTCCGACGCTCTCGTATTGTGCGCGCTATTCAATTCATTCCCGTTCGACTGGCTGATCCGGCTGAAGGCGGCGACGCATCTTAGCCTGTATCTACTCGATACTTTACCGGTCCCGTCTTTCAGCGATCCGGCGCGGCGCTTCCTGGCGCAAGGGGCACGGCGTTTGTCGTGCGGTCCGCCGGACCCCGAGCTGCGCGCCGGGGTCGATGCCGTGGTGGCGAAGGCCTACGGGTTGGACCGCGATCAATATGAACATGTGCTGCGTGGTTTCAGTCACCGGTCCGATCCCGACGCAGCCTCACGATGCCTTGCCGCGTTCGACCGGCTCTGAACGTCCCGCAACAACGCCAACACGTTGCTTACCTGCCGTTCCAGCCCGTAACGATCAGCCACCCAGTCGCGATACAGCCCTGGCCGAGCAGCCTGGATCAAAGCCACCGCGTGGTCCACCGAGGCGAACACGCAGTCCGCCGGCCATAACTGTTCTGCCCCCGGAAAGGCATGCACGACGGGAAAGGCGCCCACCGCCATGGCCTCGCCGATGTTCATGCCAAAACTCTCGTACATGGATGTCGATAACAGCACGCCCTTGTCAGCATACCAGGCCGGCATATCCGCCACATGCCCATCGAAATGGACCACCCCTGCCAACCCCAGCATCGACTGCATCTGCTTCAAATAACGTGCCGTGCGCGGGTCGGTGAACGCTCCGGCCACATGGAAAGTCAACCTTGCATCGCGTTGAAAAGCCCGATGCGCGATCTGCATCAGTAGCATCGGGTTCTTCTTCGGCTCCAGATGCCCCACCCAACCGACTCGGAAACGATCCGGCGTGCCGGGACAAAACCTATCCATATCGATCCCGTTTGGAATAACCTCGATCGGCACCGCACCCCTGATCGCCGGGAAACGGTCGAGCAAAACACCGGTGATATCCTCGGCCACGGTCACCAGCCGACTGACCCGGCTCCAGTCCATTCGCGCCGGGTAGTTCGTCTGCAACGCCTCGATCGAGTGCAGCCGCACGATGCAGGGTTTTCCCGCCACGATGGCGTTGCGCGTGGCCCAGACCGCATGATCCCAGCACCATTCCAGCCAGACGATATCCGCCCAGGCGATCGCCGCGGCCAGATCGTCTCCGGGGCCGGCGGCGATAAAGCGGGTTTCATAGTGCTGTTCCAGCGCGGGCAACATCGGCGCCAGGAAGCTGTCCGCGCTTCCCTTGACCCGGTCGGCGAGCAGCAGACGTGGCATCACGATCGGTCCTTTCCGGCGGGACAATAGCAGCCACTGATTAACGAATGGTGAATGGCGATCAAATTTCGGCGTTGTTCGCCAGGAGATATCGCCGGCCACGCGACAAAATTTGATTGAAGGACCACAATGTGCATGTTTTCCGGATCGGACGGGTATTGCTCTTTGTCCCAAACACCATGCAGACTTGGCCGTGCCTGTCGAAAGCGATGATAAAATACCAGAAACGGGGAGAATAACCATCATGACGAGTAAATCACGACGTTCAGGCCTTGCACTGGCGTTGCCTATGATGCTGGCGGCGGCGTTGCCGTCTGGCGGCGCGTCGGCGGCGGACCTTAAAAGTTACGACTCCGCCAAGCCCTCATTCTGGGCGCATCCCCCGGCCGACTGGTTCCTTGGCGACGAAACCGAAGCGCAAAAAGGCCTGTCACCGCCCGCTGGCCCGGCAACCCCGACTCCGATGGCCGAATTGCAGGCCGATCTGAAAAAAATCAAGCTGCCACCCGGCTTCAAGATCGAAGTCTATGCCAGCGGTATTCCCGAAGCCAGGCAAATGGCATGGGGCGCCAATGGCACGCTGTTCGTCGGGTCGTTTAACGCAACGAATGTCTATGCCGTGACCGATCAGGGCGGCAAGCGCACGGTCAAGACCATCCTCAAGGGTCTGAACATGCCGACCGGCGTCGCCTTCCGTGACGGCGCACTGTATGTGATCGCCATCGACAAGTTGTTGCGCTACGATAACGCCGAGGCCAGTCTCGATAAGATGCCCCAGCCCGTCGTCGTTTACGACGACATGCCTCCCTACGTGGCCCACGGCTGGAAATACATCGTCACCGACAAGAACGGTTGGATGTACCTGCCGTTCGGACCGCCGTTCAACATCGGCATCCCGCCCACCAGCGTGTCCCAGATCAGGCGCGTCGATCCCAAGACCGGCCTGGCGGAAACCGTCGCCCTCGGCGTGCGAAACAGCGTCGGCGGCGATATCGATCCGCGAACCGGCGACTACTGGTTCACCGAAAACGCGCGGGACTGGATGAGCGACGATCTGCCCAGCGATAAGCTTAACCACATCACCCGCCTCGGGCAGCATTTCGGCTATCCCTATTGCCATCAAGGCGATCTGCCCGATCCGAAATTCGCGATGGGTCATGCCTGTAGCGAATTCACCCCGCCCGTACTCAATCTGGGGCCGCACGTTGCCCCGCTGGGTATGAAATTCTACACCGGCAGCCAGTTTCCCGCCGAATACAAGAACAACATCTTCATCGCCGAACACGGCTCGTGGTCCGC
>JAYUEJ010000778.1:0-3153 GCA_043739265.1 Rhodopila sp.
GGGACCGCAGCGAAACGCTGGACGCGCTGATCGCCGGCGGCCGCACCGGCGTGATGGCCGGCAAGGGATATTTCGACTGGGGCGGTCGTTCCCCAGAAGAACTGTTCCGGGAGCGTGACCGGAAGCTGTTGGCGTTGAAACAGGCATTGCGGGCGATCGGCCCGATGGAGGGCACATGATTCGTTACGATTTGACCGGCAAGACCGCTCTGGTGACAGGCGGCGCGTCCGGGATCGGGTTCGCCACCGCGCAAATGTTGGCCGGATTTGGCGCGACAGTGGCGGTGAACTTCCTGGTCGATGACCCTCGCGGGCCAGCGGCGGTGGACCGGCTGATCGCTGCCGGCGGCAAGGCGATCATGGCACCCGGCAGCGTGTCCGATGCAAAGGACGCGGTGCGGATGGTCGAACAGGCGGTTGCCGACCTCGGACGGCTCGATCTGTTGGTGAATAATGCCGGCACGCCGGGGACCCGGCACCGCATCGCGCCGCCGGACCTGGATCTGATCACCGAAGACCTCTGGTCCGTTCTCCTGCAAACCAACCTGCTCGGTGTTTTCCGCTGCGCGAAGGCGGCCGCTCCGGCGTTGAAGGCGGCCGGTGGAGCGATCGTCAATACCGCCTCGATCGCCGGGCTGGGCTACGCCGGCAGCAGCCTGGCGTATGGGGCGACGAAGGCTGGGGTGGTCAGCCTGACGCAGAACCTGGCCCGCGCGCTGGCGCCCGAGGTGCGGGTGAACGCCGTCGCTCCGGGTGCGGTGGACAGTTCCTGGATGGTGGAATGGTCGAACCAGGAGCGTCAGCAATCCATCGAACGCGCGCTGCTGAAACGCCGCTGCCAGCCGGAGGATCTGGCTGAGGTCATCGTGTTCCTGGGCTTCGGCGCGGCGATGGTGACCGGACAGACGATCACGGTGGATGGCGGATTGACGCTATAAAAACGCAACAGGCCAGGGTGTGAACCCTGGCCTGTTGAAGGCGGCTGATCGTTAGTGGATCAGAACGTCAGCACGATATCGGACGCGATGGTGAACGAACCATTGTCCTTGTTGCCGTTGAAGGCTTTGTTGTTGCCCAGATCGCGGTCGTAGCGAACTTCCGGACGGATCAACAGACCGGAGATCGGCGCGGGCATGTCGGCGGGCTTAAAGGTCACGCCGAGGGTGATCGCGCCGTAGGTGGTCGCACGCAAAGCATTCGTCGTCGGTGTGCCGAAGCCTTTTTGCGCCTGAACGAAACCGTTGTTGGCAGCGAATCCCGCGACAAACAAGTTGTTGTCGTCACGGAAGATCTCCCCGCGGGCGTTCAGCGTAAGCGTATCGGACAGTGTATAAGCGGCGTATTGGGCGATACCAAACGCATTGGCCGATTTGCCGGGTCTGGTGCCGACCGAGGCGTCGTCACGAATCCAGTTGGCTTCCGTCACGAGCGTCAGCGTTTCGCTGGCCTTGTAAGTAACAACGACGTCATTCAGATACCGGTAGTAACCATTGACGTTGAATCCACGCGGGAACGACCGCGAGGCGTTTTCCGGCCCGATATGGGTCAATGCGAGAACCGTCAACGCACCGTCCATCATGGTCAGATTGACACCGCCCATGAACGCCACGGCGCTGTTGTTTTCGCCCGACGGCCCGAAGCTGGTATTCACCCCGGTGTCCACGCCAAGGTAAACATCAAGCAATGAACTGACATGGCTCGTGGTCAGCACGCCGGTGTGCTTGAAAGGAATGCCGAAATTGAAGATGTAAGAATGCGAGTAGAACGGATTGGTGGACGGATCGATCGTTTCGGCACCAAGCGGCGTCACATATTGCCCCGCCTTGATGTCGATGCCGCCTTCGAACAGCACCGGCAGATGGAACAACACGTTCGCTTCCACCACATCAAGCTGGTTGCGTTCATTGGGCAGCGTCCGGTCGAACTCACCCAGGAAATGGGTGTATCGGGCGTCGGAACCGTACATGCCTTGCAGCTTGAAGCCCCAATCGAAGTCGGTGGCCTTCGGATCGAGCGGCTTGTTGGCCGTCAGCAGAATCTGGTTCAACAGCACGGTGTTCGGCTTATCGTTGAACAACTGACCGTAATTCTGTTTCGGGCCGGCGGGATTAAACGTTACGCCGCCTTCGATCTGAGCGGACAGATGGATGCCATTGATCCAGTAACCCGGCGGCGGCGCGTCGGCTGCGGCGGTAGCAGCGGCGGGCGCGGGTGTTTGAGCTGATGCCGATACGGCACCGGTGGCGATGGTGGCTGCCGCGGCAAGCCATGCGCCATGCAACAGTTTGTTTTTGGTCATTCGTATAGTTCCATCCTGATTTGATGTGGACGCAGCCGGATCGTCCTACAGCCAGTTTATAAGTCTAAACTGTTGCAGGAGGGTGTTCATCTTGCAACACAGGCAGAAAAAGGGCGCCCCGGATGACCGAGGCGCCCATTTGACTGGCGCCGGATTGACGAACGTTAAAAAATCTGTTCGCCGTGCAGCACGATATCCAGACCTTCCCGCTCTTCATCCTCGGCAACCCGAAGCCCGACCAGGGCCTTGGTGACCATCAGCAGGATCAGCGTCATGACGCCGCTGTAAACCAGCGTCGAGGCAACGCCGATCGCCTGCAGCTTAAGCTGGTCCAAACCGCCGGGACTGCCGTCAGGCAGGGCATCGGTCGCCGACAACGGACCGTAGGAAAACACGCCCGTCAGCAACGCGCCGATGATACCACCAATGCCGTGTACGCCGAACGCATCCAGGCTGTCGTCGTAGCCAAGCATGTGCTTCAGGCTGGTCGCCGCCCAGAAGCAGATCACGCCGGCCGCGATGCCGATCACGATCGATGCACCGGGCAGAACGAAGCCCGACGCCGGAGTAATCGCCACAAGACCGGCGACGGCACCAGAGATCGCCCCCAGAACCGAAGGCTTGCCCTTGGTGATCCACTCCGCGAACATCCAGCCCATCGCCGCCGCGGCGGTGGCGATCTGTGTCACCGTCATCGCCATGCCGGCGCGGCCGTTGGCACCCACCGCGGAACCCGCGTTGAAGCCGAACCAGCCCACCCAAAGCAAAGAGGCGCCGATAACCGCGTAGGACAGATTGAACGGTGCCATGTTGTCGCTGCCGTAACCGACTCGCTTGCCGAGCACCAGGGCGCAC
>JAYUEJ010000779.1:0-3146 GCA_043739265.1 Rhodopila sp.
GCCCGGGATGTCCGGGCGCCTACCGCATCCCGGCCCGAACCCGCCCGGCACCATGCCGCAGCAGCGCAACCGCCCCGGCCACATGCCAGGGATTGACCAGCAACACCCCGATACGTTGCCGCCGCTGAACCGCCCAGCCCTGCTTGTAGCCATCGTCCCCGCGGCCGAAATCGATCCGCTCCACGGTCTCCCGATTCAGCAGGTGCCGCAGCATCAGCGCGGTGAGCACGGTCCCCGGTGAGTGCGCCTTGAACGCCTCATCATGCGCCAGCTTCAGCACGATGGCCTGACCGTCCCGCACCACCCAGAGCTGCACCGCGACCGGCTCCGCGCCGATCGACCAGACTCCGAACCGCAGCAAACCGAGCGCCGCCGTTGCCCGCATCAGGGCGACGTTAAAGGTAGCAAACGGTTCGGCGTCCTTCCAACTCCGCCGATAGACCGATTCGAAGGCCTCCGCCGCCCGATCCATCTCCGCCGGCTGGGTAAACAGGTCAAACCGCGCATCGACGAGAGACTCGGCGCGGCGGAGGCGGCGGCGGATGGTTTCCCGCAACGCGCCCGACCGCCGCAGCAGGTAGGCGGACCAGTCCAAACCGGCGACATCCTCATACCAATTGCCGAAATGGTCGAAGCGCAGCGGCCGCAGTCCGGCCTGGCGGGCGCCGGCTTCCAGATCGGCGAGACCATCCCACTCGGCTGGCAGCGCATCCAGCCGCACAACGCCGTAACGGCGGCAAAATGCGCCGAACCCGGCCATGGCGGCGACGCGAGCCGCCCGATCCAGACCCGCGGCGAACAGCGGCGTGTAGTCACAGGTATAAGGCGTGGTCAGTCCATCCAGCCGCCCACCCATGCGAATCATCGGCAGCACAGCGGCGATCCGCCCGGCGCACCGGATCGCGACGAACGCCGCCGCCGCACCCGCCGGCATCGCATGCGACAGCACGACATCCCACCAGGGCCGGCTCGCGAAAATGCTGGCGGCCGCGTCCAGCAGCGTCAACGCATCGGGCGGCAACAGCGCCGGCGCGGCGAAGATCGAGACGTCAGCGCCGCTTGTACCACGCATAGCCGATCCATTCATGCACCGCGAAATAGCCGGTCTGCCAGCCGGCGGCGCGCGGCAGGAAGTCGCTCAGCTCCGGACCCAGCGGATCGTCGAGCGAGGTCGGCGCGGCCGTCACCGTCAGGCCGGTGCCCTGAAACGCCAGCACGGCCCGCCGCATGTGCCAGGCATGGGTCACGACATAGACCGAGGTGATCCCCTCGGCGCGCAGAATGTCGGCACTAAGGCGGGCATTTTCCCAGGTATCGACGGATTTCGATTCGACCCAGCGGGCCGGCGCCTGGAAATCGTCCTCCAGGCTTTGTGCCATCACCAGACCGACCGCGGGCGTATTGGGTTGGGTCCTGCCGCCGGTCACCAGGATCGGCAGGCCAGTGCGCCGGTGCAGCGCGGCCCCGGTGCGCAGCCGATCGAGCGTCAGCAGCCCCGGCCGAATGCCCAGTCGTTCCTGGTGGGCTCGGATCACCTCACCGCCGAGAACGATGATGGCCTGTGGCGGGTGGTCGGCCGGGGGGGCCAGCGGCAGACCGGTTTCGAGCGCCAACAGCATGCTGTACGACACCGCCGGCATGCCGAACAGGATCAGCGCGATCAAACTCGCCCATGTCAGCCGGCGGCCGAAGCGTTGCCAGCCGCCGCGCAGCAGCAGTCCAACCACGATCAGGACGACGAAGCAGGTCGGCGGCATCGCCAATGTCAGCAGAACGCCTCGCATGGCGCGGTTACCCGGCCATCCAGGCCAGGACGTCGCCCAGGCCGGTCCGCAAGGCCACCCGCCCTGGTATGCCGAGGACGCTGTCGGCCAGCGTTGGCACGCCGAGTGAATGTCTGATCTCACCGCTGCGCGGCGGCTGTGTCTGGGCGTTGAGCGTCTTGCCGGCCAGGTCCGCGATCAGCCGAGCCAGGGCTTCGACCGAGGTCGGCACGCCGGTGCAGACGTTGAAAACCGCCGGGTCCGTTGGATGCAGCCGCATGCCGGCCAGCAATGCCCTCACCACGTCGGCGACATAAACAAAATCCCGAGTCTGCTGACCGTCACCGAAAATGCTGATCGGCATCCCGCCGGCGATGCGCTCGCAAAAGATGGAGATGACCCCGGAATAGGGAGATTTCGGGTCCTGGCGCGGCCCATAGACGTTGAAGAAACGCAGCCCGACCGTGGGGATGCCATGCACATGGGTGGCAACGCTTGCATGCAACTCACAGCCATATTTGTCCGCCCCATAGGCCGACAGCGGCGTCCGCGACTCGGTTTCGGCGATCGGCACCGTGGCGGCGTCGCCATAGACCGCGGCCGAGGACGCATACACCACGGGGATATTGCTGCCCTGGCGGCGGATCGCGTCGAACACGGTGATCGTGCCGGTTAGGTTGGCGGTGTGGGTGCCAAGCCAGTTGGTGATGCCCTGTTCGACCGAGGCGATGGCAGCGAGGTGGAAGCAGCCATCGACCCCGTCCATCGCGCCGGCCACCGCGACCGGATCGGCGACGTCGCCTTCGATCAGCGTCACGCCGGACGGCAGGTTGCCCCGGTGTCCGGTGGACAGGTTATCGAGCACGCGGACGCTGTCGCCACGCGCGACCAGTGCGTCGCAAAGATGGGAGCCGATGAATCCGGCGCCACCGGTGACAAGGTAGGTGTTCATGCGGCGAGCACGGACTGTGTTGCCATTGCCCCCCCACCGTCATCCCCGGGCCTGATCCGGGGATCCCCACGCAAACCCGTGCCCGGGGCGGTCCCCCGGTCAAGCCCGGGGATGACGAAACCCCGGGCGCTACCCATGCGGGCGAAGCACCTGGCGTAGAACGGACCCGTCGGACAACCGGTCGAACCCCTCGTTGATTTCGTCAAAGCCAATAAATCCCGAACGCAGTTTTTGCACCGGCAGTTTGCCACGTTGATACAGCGCGATGAAGCGCGGAATATCTCTTTTGGGCACGCAACTGCCCATATAACTGCCCAGGATGCTCTTTCCCTCGCTCACCAGCGCGGCGTGCAGGTAGGAAAAATTCGCCGTCGAGGCTGGCAGGCCGGCACTGACCACCATTCCACCGCGGGCGGCAATCGCATAGGCAA
>JAYUEJ010000780.1:0-3145 GCA_043739265.1 Rhodopila sp.
GGGGACCACGCCGTTGCCACAGAGGCGAAGCCGGTCCACCCGGTGGGCCAGCCCATCAGCGCCTCGACGAACAGCGGGTTCAAGGTCCGGCGCACATCGGAGGTATCGCTCCCAGCCACCTTCATCACCAGGACCTGGCGGCCAAGCGGACCGTTGACCGGCGTGTTCGCCAATGTCGTCGCTCCGTCCTTGCGATCCCGCGCTGTCGGCGTCATCCACATCCCCGCCGCATGGGTCGGATCGGCCGTCCGGCGGTTGCCCGCGCTCGACTTGCAGCCGTCGTTCGCCATCGGCGTCGGCCAGTCCCGCGCCATGCGGTCCAGACCCTTCTCGTCCTTCCGCTCGCCACCCCGGCTGCGGAAACTGTCGATCTGCGGCGTCGGCCACAGGGCAGCCGTCGTCGCCAGGTTCATACCGTGCTGGCCTGCTTCCTGCGACGGCGTGGGTTTCGTCTGCCGGTTCTCGTTCGCGCTGGCACGGGGCGTCGGCCAGAGCCGCAGCATCTCGGTCCGGTTGCCGCCACTCGACCGGGTTCCGGAGCAGGCGCGCGGGGTTGGCCAACTCGTCTCCCTCGCGGATGGCAAGGATGAACAGACGTTCGCGCCGGTGGGGCGCGCCGACTTCCGCCGCCGTAAAGAGTCCTGCCGCAAGTTTGTAGCCCATGCCGACCAGTCCTGCGGCGACCTCAGGGAATCCGAGGCGCAGATGATGGGCGACATTCTCGAGGAACACGAAGGGCGGTTCGCATTCGCCGATGATGCGGGCGACATGCGGCCAGAGATGGCGCGGATCATCAGCTCCGAGCCTTTTTCCTGCGACCGAGAACGGTTGGCACGGATAGCCCGCAGTGACGATGTCCACCGCGCCGCGCCATGGGCGGCTGTCGAACGTTCCAACGTCGTCCCAGACAACAGCCTGATCCAGTGCCGCATCTTTCATCCGCGCCACGAGAATGGCTGCGGGATAGGTTTCCCGTTCGACATGGCCCACAGCACGATATCCGGGACAGGCAAGGTGCAGTCCGAGGTCGAGCCCGCCTGCGCCGGAGCAGAGGGAGAGGCCGAAGAGGCATGCATCTGCGGTTCCGGAGCCAAGTCCGGAGGAAGGTAAAGCCAGGTCATGCATGCCTCAGGCTGCGGATTTCTGTTTCGGGTCGGTGGTGGCCTCGGCCGGGCCCTCGCCCAACCGCTCGGCCCTCACCTGCGTGAAAGATCGGCCATCGCCATCAAGGAGCGCGTCGCGACCGGTCTCAGCCTGCCAGCGTTCGACGGCGACATCGATGTACGCCGGGCTGATCTCCATTGCATAGACGCGGCGGCCATTGGCTTCGCCCGCCATGATCTGCGAAACCGAGCCCGAGAACGGCTCGTAACACAGGCCGCCCCGCGCCACATGCTGGCGTATGGGAATCCCGAACGCGTCGAGCGGTTTCGGCGTGGGATGGTCGGGCCGCTCGTCCTTGGCGAAGCTCGGCAGCGCCCATGTCGATGGCAGGGTTTCCTCGGCCACCTTCGGCGGGCGGTTCGGACGGCGCCAGCCCATGAAACAGGGCTCGTGCTTCCACAGGTAATGCGACCGGGTCAGAACCCCGCGGTCTTTCACCCAGATGATCTGTTGATGGACAAACGCCCCGGCCTTTTCCCAGCAAGCTTCCAGCATCGCCTGGCGACGCGATGCGTGCCAGCAATACCAGGCTGCATCCTCGGCGATGGCTTCAGCCACCGCTGCGGCGATGAAGCCGTCGTAGAGTTCCGCGCCTTGCGAGGAATCGTCCCAGGTGACGCCATAACTTTGCGACCAGTCCTTGTTGCGGGTCGGATGGTTCGAGCCGTCATAATCCACCAGATAGGGCGGGTCGGTCGCGAACAGGATCGCCCGCTCGCCATTCATCAGGCGGCGCACATCGGCGTGGCTGGTGCTGTCACCGCAGAGCAGACGGTGGTCGCCGAGGATCCAGAGATCGCCTGTGCGCGAGGCCGGATTGCGCGGCGGTTCCGGGATGGTCACCGGCGGCACACCGGCGCCACCACCTTCCTCGCCGTCGCCCTCCGGCACATAGGCCAGCAGCTTGTCCAACTCACCGTCCGAAAACCCGACCAGCGACAGATCGAAATCCTCGGCCAGCAGGTCGTTCAGTTCCGCCGACAGCAGCGCCTCATCCCAGGTGCCGAGTTCGGTCAACTTATTGTCGGCGATCCGGTAAGCTCGCCGCTGCGCCTCAGTCAGGTGCCCCAGCACGATCACCGGCGCTTCGGTCAGCCCGAGTTGCGTGGCCGCCAGCACCCGGCCATGACCCGCGATCAACTCGCCATCCTCGGCCACGAGGCATGGCACGGTCCAGCCGAACTCAGCCATGCTCGCGGCGATCTTCGCGACCTGGTCGGCCCCATGCGTCTTGGCATTGCGGGCATAGGGCTGCAAGCGCGCGAGCGGCCAATGCTCGATGCGCCCCGGAGCGAAGCTGAGGGTCATTCGGGTTTTCCTGTTGCAGGATGGGCTGGCTTCCGGGCTGGACTCCGGATGTGGAATCCACGCTGGATTTCACTGGCTTCCGACTGGACTCGGGAGTCCAGGGTATCCACCCCGGAGTCCACCAGACAAGCCATTGTTATTACGTTGTTATTTTCGGTTCAGGGGTGGATTCCACGCGGGGTGGCTTCCCAAAAAAATCGCTCTGACACTGGCTATGTGCCGAGCCTCGCCCCCCAGCATACGTTTTCGGCCAGAAAGGAACCGGAAAACAATGGCTTGGCGGTTTGGACGATCATCTGGCTCCATCTGGACCCCGGTTCGGACTCTGGGGTCCACCACGGCATCCGACCCGAGTCCGTTTGCGCTGGCAGTCACCCACACGCGCCTCTCCCGAGTATATCCAATTCATACCCTCGGGAGCCGGTTTCTGTCTCTGCGTAAAGTGTCCGCCGGACACTTTCCTATCCGGCGCGACCCCTTACGCCGCGCCTGCCAGCTTGATCACCTCCTGCTTCGACAGGTTGCGGTTGAACCGACGGTTATTGAGGCGCAGCGAGATGACCGACAGCCCGTAGAGCCAGTGCTGGTTGGCTGCGGATCGCTGCAGCCCGACGGTCCAGCAGACTTCCTTCCACCGCATCCCATAGGCGCGCAGCCAGACGATCTTGCCGTC
>JAYUEJ010000781.1:0-3136 GCA_043739265.1 Rhodopila sp.
GGCAGCCTGGACGGATCGACGCTGGCGATCATCCGCAGCGACGCATCGGACAGGGCGAACCCGTCGATGTCGCGGACGAGGCCGCTGAGGTCGCGGATGGTGCCGTCATTGGCGAACAGACCAGGCTTTTCGGCCCCGGCCGAACCGTAGCGCAACAACTTCATAACGTTTCTCCCGTGTTTATAGTGTAAGGCCGCCATCTATAATGATGGCCTGACCGGTAATGAACTGGGCATCGTCGCTGGACAGATAGACCGCCAGGGCGGCGATCTCCCGCGGCGTACCCAGACGACCCATCGGCTGTCGCGCCACGAAAGCCGCGCGGGCGGCGTCGATCGAACCGGCGGCAGCGGCGTTGGCGGCTATGCGCTCGTCCAGGCTGGGCGTCTCGACCGTGCCGGGGCAAAGGCAGTTGCAGCGAATTCCCCGGGTTACGAAGTCCGTGGCGACGGATCGGGTCATGCCGATCACCGCCGCCTTCGACGCACTATAGATGAAGCGGTTCGGCACACCTTTCACGCTGGATGCGACCGAGGCCATGTTGAGGATCGCGCCGCGCCCGCGCGCCAGCATGCCCGGCAGGAAAGCCTGCATCGTGCGGAACATCGATCGGCAGTTCAGGTCGAAGGCGAAGGACCAGTCGGCCTCGGAGGCGTCCATCAGAGTGCCCTGGTGAACCACGCCGGCGCAGTTGAACAGGATGTCGATCGCCCCCGCATCCTGCGCGACGCGCGCGATCGCCGCCGGGTCCAGCACATCCAACGCCAGAATGCGTATCGAGTCCGACTCCAGGCCGGCAAGCTTCGACGCATCGACATCCGTCGCGACAACCGTGGCACCCGCCGCCGCGAACGCTATCGCCGTGGCTCGGCCGATACCCTGGCCGGCCGCGGTCACAAACGCTGTCTTACCCGTCAAAGATGGCATTGAACCCCGCCCCCGCCGCATCCACTAAAACGACGAAAAGCGACTTAGGCTATTTCGCGCCGGAGGTCACCCTGCCTTGTGCCGGTCACGCGTCCAGGGTGAACCCGACTTTCATCGTCACTGGATCTCGCCGCGGTTTACCGGTGCTTGCCTTGGCCACTCGGCTGCGCTCCACTGCATCAAATAAAATCGCGATAAAGCCCGGGGAGCGAACAGATGTTGGCCTGGTTCAAGGATCTGAATCCCAAAGAGCGCCGCACCATGGCCGCTTGCTTCGGCGGCTGGTCGCTGGACGCGTTCGATGTGCAGATCTTCAGCTTCGTCATCCCCTCGCTGCTCGTGCTTTGGGGGATCACCACCGCGCAGGCCGGAGTGCTGGCGACCGTCACGCTGGTGGTTTCGTCGTTCGGCGGCTGGTTGGCCGGTGCGGCGTCCGACCGTTTCGGCCGGGTGCGCATCCTCCAGATCACCATCCTCTGGTATGCCATCTTCACATTCCTTTGCGGCTTCGCCCAGGACTTCAACCAGCTTTTCGTTCTGAAAGCGCTGCAAGGCCTGGGCTTCGGTGGCGAGTGGGCCGCCGGCGCGGTGCTGATGGGCGAAGTGATCCGCGACAAATATCGCGGCCGGGCCGTTGGGCTGGTGCAGACCGGGTGGTCGATCGGCTGGGGTTCGGCCGCGCTGCTTTATACAATCCTGTCGGCGAACCTGCCCGACGCGCTGACCTGGAAGGTCATGTTCTGGATCGGCCTGGCCCCCGCAGCGCTGGTGTTCTGGATCCGCCGCTACGTGGAGGAGCCGGTGCGCACGCCGCGCACCGCCGGACCCGTCGGCCCGATGCACCTGTTCGCCGCCCTCAAGCCGCCATACCTGTCCACTACCTGGCGGGTCTCGATGATGGTGACGGGCGCGCAAGGGTCGGGTTATGCCCTGATGACCTTCCTGCCGCTGTATCTGAAAACCGAGCGTCACCTGACCTCGGTCGGCACCGGCAGCTATCTGATGGTGCTGATCCTGGGGGCGTTCTTTGGCTTCGTATCCGGCGCCTATCTGGCCGACGCGATCGGGCGCAAATCGACCTTCATGACATCGGCGGTCGGCTCCATCGTGCTGATGCTGGTGTATCTGTTCGCGCCACTCAGCAACGCCATGATCCTGCCGGTTGGCTTCCTGCTGGGCTACATCAACCTGATGATGTTCTCCCCGATGGGAACCTTCATGACGGAGCTGTTTCCCACCGCCGTGCGCGGCGTCGGGCAAGGGTTCTGCTACAATGTCGGGCGCGGCATCGGGGCGATCTTCCCGGCAATGGTGGGGTTCCTGGCCGCTCGGCTGGGTCTGGCCGCGGCCATCGCCACGTTCACCCTGTGTGGGCTGACATTGATGATCGTGGCGTTACTGCTGTTGCCGGAAACCAAGGGACGGTCGTTGGAAAGCCTGGAGATCCTGCCGGCGACGTAGTCACGGGACTCGCGGCGTATCCGTCACATTCGCGTAAGCTTGCGGATGGCGGCGTTTCGCCGGGAAACCACACCGCCAAACTGTCGTTTTATTCTCAGCGATTTCGCAAGGAGCGACCCCATGGCATTCGCCAACGACGCCCACGGCAAACTCGACGATGCTCAGGCCCAGATCGCTCGGTTACGGGACCAGGTCGAAGCCCTCATGAAGGACCGCGTCACCCCGGCGGTCGCGGATTTTGCCGGCCGGGCCGAAACCGCCATGCATTCCGCGAGCGGCGCGATGCGCGATCAGGCCGATGCCATGTCGGGGCGGGTGAAGGAGCAGCCGCTGATCGCGCTCATGATCGCCGCCGCGCTGGGTTGGGTTATCGGCCGCGTGATGCGCTGATCCATGCGCCCCTTCCGGTTGGCGCGTATCGCGGCGGAGGCCGAAGGTGTCCGCCTTCGTGGCATGGCGACCCGCATCGTTACGCGGATCATCTTCGCCGTCATCGCCTTGTTTTTCGCGCTGGGGGCGGTCGTATTCGCGCACGTCGCCGCGTGGTACGGGATTCGGATCGGCCTGGACCAGTCCTATCTGGCCGCTTCCGAGATTCTTGGCGGCGTCGATCTGGTGCTGGCCATCCTACTGGGATTTCTTGCTTCCAGATCCAGCCCGAGCCGGGTGGAGGTAGAAGCGCTGGACGTTCGGCGCAAGGCGATCGAAGGTATCGGCAGCGCATTGAGCCTGACCCAGATCGTACTGC
>JAYUEJ010000782.1:0-3125 GCA_043739265.1 Rhodopila sp.
ACGAATCGCCGGCCCTGGGTGCTGATTTGGGGGCGGATGGTGCGCGACGCCTCCACCAACTGCCTGCCGTTCTCCCAGGTGGGCGGCTTCGTCTTCGGCGCCCGCGCGGTGACGCTGCACGGGGTCGAGTGGCACACCGCGACGGCGTCCGTTGTCGTCGATGTCACCGCGGAATTCCTCGCACAGATCGCCTTTGCGTGCATTGGCCTGGGTGTGCTTCTGGCCCGCGCACCAAGATCGGGCCTGGCAATTCCGGTCGAGGTCGGGATCGGCCTGGCGGTGTTGGCATGCTTCGGCTTCGTCTGGCTGCAAAAAGGCGCGGCGCCGTTATTCGCACGCCTGGGCCGCCGTATTGTCGGCAATCGGTACGCCGACGCAGAGGAGCGCGTGGCGGTTTTGCAGGCCGAACTGGGCCTGATCCATGGCCATACCGGGAAGCTGGCGTTGGGCTTCCTGATGCACCTGATCGGATGGATCGGCACGGGAATGGCCGGATGGATCGCTTACCACGCACTGGGGGTGCCGATCGATTTCGACGACGCACTGGCAATCGAGGCATTGCTGAGCGCCGTCGCGGCGCTGGCCTTCCTGGTCCCGGTCAACGCCGGCGTGCAAGAGGCAGGCTATGCCGGCCTGGGCCTGATTTTCGGCGTCCCTCCCGAATTGTCGCTGGGCGTCTCGCTGATCCGCCGTGCCCGGGACATCGTGGTGGGGGTGCCGATCCTGCTGATTTGGCAGTTTGTGGAGATGCAACGGCTGCGGATCAGGCGGCGGCAAACCGGCGCGGGGGAACCAGGGCGACTCTGATTCTTCGGCCTGACCGCTGATTCTTCGCCGTAACCGGGCTCGGACGCTTACGAGCCGCGCCACCGGCACGGATACGCACCGGTTGTTGAACAGCGCCACCACCCACTTGGGCTATGTATCGGCGAACCCGCGTTCCGCGGTGGACGCTTGCCGGGATAATGCCTGATGCGAAACCTACGTTTGCTGACTCCGAAGCTATTGCAACCGGCGACAGGTCACCGGCAGGCCGCGACCGGGATATTCTGGTTGGCTGTGGTTGCCATCTTCCTGCAAGTCTTCCTGGGGTATGTCGTCTTCGATGCGGCAGGCATCAGTCCGCAACTCATCAAACTGCATCCCGCGACCCTTCTGGTGATGGTTGGCGGAATATGGGCCTTGATCCGGGGCGTACCCTTCCAACAGCGATGCCGCGAAACACCGGGTTTGGTTGTGTTCATCGTGCTGATACCGGTTCTCGCCGTGTACGGGGCCATTTCAACCGGTGTCAGCGGCTCGGCGATCTATCCCGAAACCTATTGGTCCGCCGGGCTGTTGGCGGTGATGCTGCAGCCGGCGAGCCCCAAACAGAAGCGGCTGCTGGCAAAACTGCTGATCGCGATCTGTGTGATCAACGTCTGCGTTGCCTTGATAGAAAGCCGCACCGCCACGAATTGGTTCCCAGCGGTTTTCGACCCCGACAGCCTCGAAAGAAAAATCCATACCGACGTCGATTTTCGGGCGAACGCGTTCTTCAACCATCCGCTAACCGGCTCGTTGGTCACCACCATGGGGATCTTCCTGGTCTATGCGATGCAGATGCGATTTATCGCCGCCGCCTCGATCTTCGGTTTTCTGCTGGTTGGCCTGCTCGCCTTTGGTGGCCGAACGGCCTTGGCCGTGACGATGATTCTCACCATGGCGATGGCGTTCTATACCCTCATGAGCGGAATCATTCGGCGCAATCTTAAACTCGATTTTGTCCTGGCGGTCCTTGCGGGTGCGATCGTCATACCAATCCTTCTCGCTGTCATCGTCACACAGACAACGATCGCCGAACGCATTATGGATACCTTGTACTACGATGACAGCGCCGAAGTGCGGACCATGCAGCTCAAGATTTTCCAGCACCTGACGTTGCCGGACTGGCTGTTCGGCATCACCCGAGACCGTTTCTCTTTCCTGAAATATCAGATCAGCCTCGGCGGTGCTACAACGGATGTCGAGAATTTCTGGTTCATCATGCTGATCGGTCTCGGCGTCATCGGGTTCGCCGTTTGGTTGGCTGTATTCCTGGGTTTCCTTTACTACCTCGGTCGCGTCTCGCGTAACGTGAATGGATGGCTGCTGGTGATTGCATCGTTGATCATCGACTCCGGATCGAATTCGCTCGGGGTCAAGACCTATGATCTGTTCATCGAAGTCGCGTTCGTGATGGCAATGTCCGGCTACGCCGGCTACGTCCGAAGCCCGCGCATGGCCAGGCCACAAGCCTGGAATCGCCTGAACCCCATCGGCCGTCCCGAAAGCGCGCTGGCAGGCGTTGTCGCGGCACCAGGCCGTGGACTTCAAATGTTCGCATCGCGGCCATCCTAAAAAGTCCCGCCAGAACGCGCTAATGCTCCCCCGCCGATCGGCAATGCGATCATTGACGCAAAAGGCACATAACGGCATCTCTTCGCCCATGCTCATCGCCGCCATCCTCGTCGCCGCCGGCACCGGCACCCGCTTCGGTGCCGAACTGCCGAAGCAGTTCCTCACACTCGCCGGGAAACCGGTCATCCGCCACGCAGCCGAGGCGCTGGCCAGGCATGTTTCCCTGCTACAGCCGGTCGGCGACGCCGAACCAATCGGGGCCGCTCTGCTGGGTCTCCCGTGCTGTCTGCCGGTCATCCAGGGCGGGGCGACACGACAGGACAGCGTCCACGCCGGGCTACAGGCGCTCGCACCCTTTGCACCCGACATCGTCCTGGTTCACGACGCCGCCCGTCCCCACATACCGGCGGGCGCAATCCCCGCCTTGCTGGCCGCATTGCACAAGTTCGCGGGAGCGGTTCCCGCTGCGCCGGTCGCCGACACACTGAAACGGGCGGTCAGCGGCATCATCACCGAAACCGTCCCGCGCGCCGGCCTGTTCCGCGCCCAGACGCCACAGGCATTCCGCTTTCAAACCTTGCTCGCCGCCCACCGTTCGGGCCTGACCGGTGCAACCGACGACGCGTCCTTGCTGGAAGCGGCCGGGGAAACCGTTGCGATCGTCCCCGGTTCCGATGACAACATCAAACTAACCTACAAGGACGACATGGACCGGCTGGAGCGTATCATGACCATCCCCTTAGTCA
>JAYUEJ010000783.1:0-3117 GCA_043739265.1 Rhodopila sp.
TGTCGGCGCGGTCGTCCGGATGCGTCCACAGGCCGGGCGACTGATGCCCGATGCAGTTCATGTCGAAGGCGTTGAGGCGGATGTGTTTGGACATGGGTAAGCAATTTAGAGATCGGTGTTGTGAATACCAATTCGACCACAACGCGACCAGCGGAACGGTATGTAAACCGGCGTCTAAAGCGCCCCTGTGACAGGTCCCGACTCGTCATCCCCCGACTTGATCGGGGGACCCGCACAGCAGCGGACTTCAGACCGGCCCCCCTGTTTCGCTTGCGGTATCGCGCCGACCCCGCCATGGTTTCCGCGCATCGGTTATCGCAGGGGAGACGCGCTATGGTCCAATCCGGTCGGGTTGCGTTCGGCAAGATGGAGGAGGTTCTGTTCGGCGTGTCGGCCGCCGACGCGGTGGCCGCTCAGGCCAGGGCGCTGGGGGCGCATCGCGTCTTCCTCATGGTCAGCGGCACCCTGAACCGGGAGACGGACGAGATCGCGCGGGTGCGCCTGGCCTTAGGCAACCTCTGCGCCGGGGTGTTCGACCGCATGCCGGCGCACACGCCACGCGAGGCGGTGATCGCGGCGGCGAACCAGGCGCGGGAGGCCGGGGCCGACCTGATCGTGACGATTGGCGGGGGATCCATCACCGACGCGGCGAAGACGGTGCAGTTGTGCCTCGCCAACGACATCGGCACCGCCGAGGCGCTGGACGCTTTGCGCCCACCGGCGACGGGCTGCAAACCGCCGGTGGTGCGGCAGATCAGCGTTCCGACCACGCTGTCGGCGGGGGAGTTCAGCGCGCTGGCGGGGGTGACCGACGAACGGACCCGGGTGAAGGAGCTGTTCGCCCACCCGATGATGATCCCCCGGACCGTCATCCTCGACCCCGCCATGACCCGGCACACGCCGGAGTGGCTGTTCCTCTCGACCGGCATTCGCGCGGTGGATCACTGCGTGGAGGGGTTTTGCTCGTTGGAATCCAACCCCTACGCCGATGCCCAGGCGCTGCGCGGGCTGTCGTTGCTGACGCGCGGGCTGGCGCGGGTAAAGGCCGATCCGTCCGACCTGCAGGCTCGGCTGGATTGCCAGATCGGGTCGTGGCTTTCGATGGGGCCGCTGGCGAGCGGGGTGCCGATGGGGGCGAGCCATGGCATCGGCTATGTGCTGGGCGCCGTGTTCGACATTCCGCACGGACACACGTCGTGCATCATGCTCCCGGCGGTGATGCGCTGGAACAAGGGCGCGAACGCCGATCGGCAGGCGGAGATCGCGACCGCGATGGGGCATCCGGGGGAGGATGCGGGCGACGTGCTGGATGCGTTCATTGGCGGGCTGGGCATGCCTCGGAGCCTGGGGGCCGTGCGGGTGGGGCCGGAGGCGTACGACCGCATCGCGGCCCAGGCGATGGGGACGCCGTGGATTCCGCGGAACCCAAGGAAGATCGACGGGCCGGCGCAGGTGCGGGAGATCCTGGCGCTGGCGGCATAGGGGGGCGGGGTCGATAGGCAGGCCGTTGCCCGGTTCCGTGACGGGCTGAAGCGTTCTCGGGCGGCGTCATCTGGGCCGATCCAAGGCTGGTTTTTCCGCCTGATCGCTGCGTCGATGTCGCGGGGTTCCAGCCGCGACATCCAGGACCCGACTCTCAGTGCAGGTTGTTGTGCAGCGGGAACTGCATGGCAACCACTTCCATGCCGTCCGAACCGGCGAGAGCCTGGAATGGGACGTCGTCGGGAAATACGAACGCGCACGACAATTTCGGCAATGTTTCGCCGTCCCGGACCAGGCTGCCGCTGGTCACGATCCAGTATTGGCCTCGGCCTTTCGCGGGATCGGGGCCGGTAATGGTTTCGCCCGGGGCGGCGCTGTAGCGCCACGCGGTCATGCCGTCGGAGTCGGGACCGAGCAGGGTTTCAGTTGCGGCGGTAGGGGATGCCAGGGGGCCGGCGACCGACTCGCGATGCCGCCGCCCGGGGATGGTGCGGAGCGCGACCCGGTTCTCCGGCATCGCCATAAATCTGGCGCCGGGGTCGAAACCATTCCGTAACGTGAAATACCATACGCCTTCGTCCTGGCTGGCTTTTATCGGACCGTAGGCGGTGTGGGCGCCGGTGAAGTGGACCGTTGTAGGACGTATCTCGTGCATTCCCAATGTGCCGTAGCCGCCAACGACCAACTGGAACTGATCCTGCTGATGGTAATGCGAATTGGCCGTGCTGCCGGGGTCTTGCTCCACCAGGAATGCCATCGGGGACAGCGTATCCGCGTCCGGATCGGGCGTCCCGGGCGCCATGTTATAGCGCGTCGTGCCCAGATACAGCGTGTGCCAGAAGGTCACCCCGTCAGGAGCGGAGCCTCGGCGGCGATTAACGCGCGCGGTGTCGGCGGATGCGACCAGGGTCATCGGCTTGTGTCCTTGCGGGAGGCGTGTTGTTTTTAGTTTGGCACAGGACGGTGGGAGATCAAACCCGGGCGGCGCCGGCTTTAGATGGCGGGGCTGAATGACAGTCCTGGCTGGCCGTGGCGGAAATGTCTCGCATTGTGGCATAGCGCAACCTATAGTAGAATATATGTTGTAATATTCTACTAGAAATTGTATATTGTCGTTTCGGATTTGCTGCTTTCCCTGTAGTAATCTGAGGTGGATTCCATCCATTCTTCTTCAGCTTACGGTCGTCCGTTGGAAGCCACGTTGTTACTGAAGGAGGTGATCTTGTCCCCGTTGGACTCCGGGCGCTCGTTCCAGTTCAGCGCCAAGACGCCAAGACGCCAAGATGGCTGAACCTTCTGCCGAGCATGATGTGGTTGCCCGTGAGATTGTCGATGCGGCGTATTCGGTTCACAGCATGCTCGGGCCGGGATTGCTGGAGTCGGTCTATGAGCAATGTCTTGCCTATGAGTTGGAAGCGCGGGAAATTGCATTCCGGCGGCAAGTCGCGTTGCCGATTGTGTATCGGAACCGGCGTATAGACGCGGGGTTTCGGCTGGACATGGTTGTGGCCGGGTTGGTCGTGGTTGAAATCAAGGCGGTCGAAAAATTAGTGCCGGTTCATGAGGCTCAGCTTGGCACCTACCTGAAATTCTCCGGCCACAGGTTGGGTCTGCTGATCAATTTCAACGTCGTTT
>JAYUEJ010000784.1:0-3109 GCA_043739265.1 Rhodopila sp.
TGCCCTGCTGTTCCATCTGATCAGCCAGCTCTACGAGAAGACATCGCTGGTCGTGACCACCAACCTGTCCTTTGGCGAATGGGTGGGCGTGTTCGGCGATGCCAAGATGACCACGGCCTTGCTCGATCGCATCACCCACCACTGCGACATACTGGAAACCGGGAACGATTCCTTCCGCTTCAAACAGCGGAAAAAACACGCGAAATCGGGCTGACCAACTGGAAACTTTTGGACGCTGTTACCTGGAAATTTTTCAACGCTGATTGACACTCCTGAGGCAATGGCAGCACCCGCTCGCGGCGGCACTTCCCGGCACGAAGGCGGAGTTGCCCGGTATGCCAGTCCAGGTCGTCAAGTTCGAGAGTAGCGGCCTCGCCGGCGCGTAGGCCCAGACCGGCCAGCAACGTGAGGATCGCCCGGTCACGATACGACGCCGGATCAGGCGCGGCAGGACGCCGCAACAACAGCACGAGTTGCTCCGAGGAGAGGTGCGCCGGCAAGCTGGCATGCCGTGCGCGCCGGATCCTCGGGATGGCGCGGTCGAGCCCACTCGAAGCAACGCCGCGCCAGGCCAGGAACCGCAGGAAAGAGCGGGTCGCACTCGCAGGTGCCGTGCGGCCGTGCCCGCTCTTGTGTAGGGCCTCCTCCCGGATGAACTCGGTTACCCGCGGAACGGACAAATCGGTCCAATCAGGGGCATCCGGGCCCAAACAGGCCGCGATGAAGCGCCGCACGGTGGGCAAGTAGCGCAATCGCGTCGTATCGGCCGCGCCAGACACATCTCGCAGGTAATCAGTGTAGCCGGCGATCCAGAAAGCGGCGTCATTATTCGTGGTGTCCATGATCATCTCCTGGCGGCCGTGCTGGCCGCCAGACGAGGGTCACGGATTATGTCGAGGCTGCGGCATGCAAACCGCTGTCGTGCCGGGTGTGCGATCGGCAATGATCCGCTGCGCTCGGCATAATCCGGATCGCGGCATAAACACGTATCCCGAACCTACCCCCACCTGGGTCTCCGATCAGTACGGCCACTTCCACATCCTGCCGATGGGTGCCACCGAGGATGAAGCCGTCTATGTGCTCGACGGACTCTACGGACATGAGAGCCAGATCGACATCGACGAGCATTACGTCGACACCGGCGGCGCCAGCGACCATGTCTTCAGCCTGTTTACACTGGGCGGAAAGCGCATCGCACCGCGGCTGCGCGATCTCAAGGATTGGCGTCTGCACGGCTTCGAGGGCGCGGATGCCTATCCGGCCATCGGGCATCACATCGGAGACCGTATCGATGCCGCCGCGATCCGCGAGGGCTGGGATGAAGCGTTGCGCGCCGGCGTCTCCATGGTGGATCGGCTCGTTGTGCCTTCGACCTTGTTGAAGAAGCTCGCCGCCCTGCCGAAAACGAACACGCTGTCGCGCGCGCTGCGTGAGATCGGCCGGATTGAGCGGACCCTGTTCATGGCCGAGTGGTATTCCAGCCCACAGTTGCGCGGCCGCTGCCGGGCCGGGCTGAACAAGGGCGAGGCTGGCAACAAGCTCACCCGGGCAGTCTTCTTCCACGAGCGCGGCGAAATCCGCGACGGCTCCTTCGAGAGCCAGGCTTTCCGTGCTTCCGGCCTCAACCTGGTGATCGGCGCCATCATCTTGTGGAACACTGTTTACCTGTCCCGCGTCGTCGAGAGCCTGCGGGCCGAAGGGTACGATCTGCCGGATCACATAATTCGCCACGTCTCATCGCAGATCTGGGAGCACATCAACCTCACCGGAATCTACGACTGGAGGGGCGAGGCCCAGCAAAAAGGCACCTTCCGCCCGCTGCGCACCGCCCAAGAGAAATTACGCGGTACCGCCTGAGGAAGGTAAGACCATGAAACCAATGTTCGCTCTTTGTTCACGGAGTCCGGACACCTACGCACTACTCTTGTCGTGACCCCCCAGAAGGCCGTTTCGTTCGTTCTGGCCAGGTAGGCGGCATGAGCGTCCGGGGTCATGGTGAAGGCGGGCTGGGTCATGGCTGGCCTGGGCAACGTTAGTTAATAAAGTTAAAATAAATAACGGTCATCGCCGCGTCAAGCGCCGCGGCATGACGATCCGGGCGCGCCGCGACTCAGAACTGGAAATACAGAAACTCGGTCGTCCCCCCCAGCGCCAGCACGCCCAGGGCGGCGATCGCGCCCGAGACAACAGCCCAGGTGGTGGTGGGTGACCAGGTCAGGCGGGGGTACGGATTGGCGATGGCGCGGCCCAGAGCCGGCTCGAAACGGCTCATGATCTGTTGCGTGTTCGGGCAGCCCCAGACGATGGCCAGCAACACCGCCAGGCCGGCGGCGGCGGTCAGCGGCAGGCCCGGCCCGATCCCGTGCAGGCCGGCCATCCCCGCCAGAAGATGCGTGGCGGCCTGGGTCGAATGGGCTCGGAAGAAGGTGAAGGCAACCAGGGCCGCGAGATAGACAGCCAGCACTTTCGCCGCGTGGATCGCCGTGCGCTTCAGCCACGGACGCGGCGGCGCGTTTTTGGGAACGGGGAAAAAGGTCCGCATCGCGTGGTTCACGACGATGTAGGACCCATGCAGCAAGCCAAAAATCAGATACTGCGTCCCGGCCCCGTGCCAGATCCCGGCCAGACCCATGGTCACCAATGTCGGCGCCGCGATCAGCGAGACGAAGCCGCCCGCCGTCGCCGTGGCCCGCCGCGAGTTGTCCAGTCTGCGCGCGGCACGCTGGCTGGTGACCCACAGCGCCATCGGGCTGAAAATATACATCGTGATGAACCGGGTCAGCGTCATATGGAACCGCTGCCAGTAATCGATGACGGTCGTCGCCTTGTATGGCGAATTGAAATTCAGCGGAAAACGGATGTTGAACAGCCGCGCCAGCCCGATCGCCATGTCGGAATAGCCGGAAAAGTCGAAATACAGTTGTAACGAATAGCCAACCACCGCATGCCAGGCCGTGAACAGGCCCGCGGTATCGGCCGCCGCGAAATTCGCCGCCACATCGGCGGACAACGGATCGGCCAACAGGACCTTCTTGGCCAGACCCATGGCGAAGATGGTCAGCCCGATCGCCAGATTCTCCCGCGACATGCGATCGGTCGCGGGGTCCGC
>JAYUEJ010000785.1:0-9310 GCA_043739265.1 Rhodopila sp.
TCGGCCAGGTGGAGCGCAAGGATTTCGGCCGTCTGGCGCTGCAGGAGCAGAACTATTCCAGGTTGCTGTCCGACATCACCAAAAGCGTTATCGAGGTAAACGAGCCGGAGCAGGCATCGGAGGCCATCGCCCGCGCTTTCCACATCGCCGAGAGCGGCACGCCCGGGCCGGTCGCGGTGATCCTGCCGGAGGACATCTTCGACGAGACCACCGACGCCGAACTGAACCTGCCGCGCCCCAGGGTTGTCGCCGGCCCGCGCACGCAGGACCTGGAGCGGCTGGCGGAGATGCTGGCGAAAGCCGAACGGCCGCTGATCCTGGTTGGCGGCGCGCTGCTGTCCGATAGCCTGCACGAGAAAGGGGTCTATGCCGACCTGCAACGTCTTTCCGAAGACTGGGTCCTGCCGATCAATCCCACCCATCGCCGGCCGCAACTGTTCGATGCCAGGCATCCCAACTACGGCGGCTACATGGGCATCCGGGTACCGCCGGCCTTGATGTCCGAAATGAAGAAGGCCGACCTGATCGTCGCGCTGGGGGAACGTCTGACCGATACCGTGTCGCAATCCTACAGCTTCCCCGCCGCACCGCAGCCGCAGCTTCCGCTGGTTCATATCTGGCCCGACCCGACCGAGGTCGGACGCGTCTGGCGCGCCGATCTCGGCATGCCCTGCGATCCGTATGAGGTGATCAAGGGCCTGCTGGCCAGACAGACTCCGGCGGATGCGGAAAAACGCCGCGGTTGGGTAGATGGGCTGCACAAGATCCATTTGTCGCTGCTGGAAAAGACCTGGGAGCCGACCACCGACGGCATCAACTTCGCCGCCGTGGTCTGCGAAATCGACAAGCATCTGGCGGATGACGCGATCATCACCTCCGATGCCGGCAATTTCGGGTCGTATATACACCGGTATATTGGTTTCAAACCGGGCCAGGAGTTTCTGTCGTCAGTCGTTGGCGCCATGGGGTCCGGCATGCCGATGGCGGTCGCGGGCACGTTGCGCCGGCCGGGCAAGCAGGTCGTGGCCTTCATGGGTGATGGCGGCGCGCTGATGATGGGCAACGAGATCGCCACGGCCTGTCAATACGGTGGCAATCCGATCGTGATCATCTCCGACAACTCCATGTACGGCACGATCGGCATGCATAGTTACGTGCGGTATCCGGAGCGCAAGTTCATGGAGGCCACGCGATTGACGAACCCGGACTTCGCCGCCTGGGGCCGGTCCTTCGGTGCCGAGGGCATTACCATCCGCGAGGAATCCGAAGTCGCCGACGGCATCGCCCGTGCCTTCGCGGTGAAGACCAGGCCGGTCGTGGTGCATTGCCTGACCTCGGCGGTGCAAATGAGCGCGTGGCGGCGCTTCCAGAACGGCGCGACATTGCCTTAGGCACGCCCCCACAGCGCTGATGCATAAAATGGCGGAACCTGTCGTGTTCCGCCATTCATGACTGACGTTGCTATCGATTACGGGAACCGGAGCCAGGCGCCGGATATTCGGGGAGTGGCTGAGCGGTCCGTCCATAGTCGCTGACAGCGGTCGGGCCGCCGCGTTGGCTGGCCGCATTGAGTTCTTCGGTACGCTGCTTCTCCGCTGCCACGCGCTCTTTGTGACGCGTGTACATGCCGGCCGCGCAACCGCCCACCGCACCCATCACCCCATGACCGGCCAGATGTCCGGCAACCGCCCCAGCCGCACCATACTTAAGGCAACCACCCGTCTCAGCTTTCGCGACCGGCGGGACGGCAAGCGCCGCCGCCACCCCCAGCGCGCACAAAACCCGTATTTTCATTGCATCCCTCCTGCTACAGAACATGGCTGAACCACCGAGAACCGCCTTAACATGAATGAAGTGAAAAGTGGCTGCCTTCGGCAGGCGCCATGGTAACAACTTCGTCTATATTGGCCGTTCGAAATCAATTTTTCAAACACTCAGTGTCCGTCCAAGATTTTTCGAGTCATCAGATTCGGTTACCGCAGGCGGCTTGAACCGGTTGAATTGTGTATGATTGCTTCCCTGGGATTGCTTCCCCGGCATCGGTTCGAGAGCTGCCTCATGTGGACGGCTGAGAACCGGCAACGAACGACCGAGACACGCTACGGTGCCCGGGCGATGAGACCGACGAGGCGTGGTCGTGGGTCGAGCCGCTGTTCCCACCTGCCAAATGTGGCCGCCGGCGACGCGACGTCGAGGTGCTCGGCGTATTGAACGGCATTTCGGCTGCCGGGTGCCCGCGATGGGGGTAGCCATGCTGGTTTTGTGGCCGGTGCTGTGGACCGACACCACCGACGCGTGGCGGCTGACAGACCGCCGCCAGCGGCTTGCGATCGATGCGGCCGGCATGGCGGCGGAGATCGTTCCGGCGGTGTTCGCCACCCTGGCATGGACCGTGCTGCCGGACGGGCCGGCCTGCACCGCGGCGTTCTGCTGTTCAGCTCGACCTGGATCATCACCCTTCTGGTCAACGCCAACCCGCTGATGCGGTTCGACGGATACTACCTGCTGTCGGACTGGCTGGATGTGCCGAACCTGCGGGACCGCGGCTTCGCGCTGGGCGACAAGCCGCCGGAGGTGTTTCCGCCGCGTCTGCACATCATGGTCCTGACCTATGCGCCAGGTCTCGTGTCAGCCTTGCGCCGTGCGGCGCCGCACGACACCCAACGCGGCCAGGCCAACGCCCAGAAGCGCAAGCGAGGCAGGCTCCGGCGCAGGTGCGGCTGTATTATAGGTGTAAGTCAGTGTGACCGCCGCGGACGCGAACGTGTTCTGAAGCAGCGTCAGCGCACCGCCCGTTATGACGCCACCCAGGCTTGTGTCGCTGGCAACCTCAAACTGAATGTTCCCCGTGCCAGTAAAGTCGCTGAAATAGACGCTGGGAGTCGCGGTTGCGGCCGCGACGAAGTCACTCCAACCTTGGCCGACCGAATAGGCATCGCTCGACGTGCCTGATGCGTTAATGCCGTTAAAAGTCTGGTTGGTGCTAAATGTCGCGGTGGGCATGGTCACGATCGCCACCCGAGCGCCGCCAAGGGCGTTGCAGTCCGCGACACTGTTGTCGCCAGCCGGACAAAAACTTCCAGGGCTGAACGGGTCGAGGACCGCGATCGTAGAGTTCGCGTAAAGCGGGTTCACAGTGATTGGCTGGGCTGCCGTGGCGCCGTTCACCGTCAGGGAGCCGGTCACCGTGGTGGAGACACCAATCCTGACGTTCGTCAAAGTGCCGAGCGCGGAGTTAAACTTTGAGAAACTGACTGCCCGTGCCGACGCGCCGGACCAATCGGTCACGGCGGAACCCAGGGTAATGGTTTGAACGACCAAACCCGCGTTCGCCGGTGTCGGCACCGCCAGCGCGGCGAAGCCTGCCACAGAGGCAATAAGCACAGATTTAGTGAAAGTCCGCATCGAGAAGGTCCTGATAAAATCGAATGTTCACCCCTTTATCAGCAATATCCGCGCCACGCCACATCATATTGACAAAGCTAATCTTATTTCGCGCCTATAGGAAACGAACTTCAAATCTGTAAGGCACCCCTTACACCGAAACGGCCTCCTTTCGGCTGATCTCGGTTGCTCCAAAGCTCTGGCGGGCGTGGGGATCGATCGCCAAACCATGACCGGCCCGGCGCTATCCCAACGCGCTTAGGCGGCGCCCAACGATAAGCGAATCCTCTGTCAGGCCCTCATTTCGTCATGGCACGGCTTGTCCGTGCCATGACAATGGGGAAATGGCGCATACCTGATGCGGTAATATTTGGGCGTCGCCTTACCCAGCCCAAATGCGCTCTGGCCGTGCCGTCCCACGATCAACTGCTTGATCGCCCCGATCGCCTTGGGCTGGTTCAGCCCCTTCGGGCAGGTGTCGGTGCAATTCATGATCGTATGGCAGCGATACAGCCTGAACGGGTCTTCCAACTCATCCAACTGCTGGCCCGTTGCCTCATCCCGCGAATCCGCGATCCACCGATAAGCCGCCAGCAGCACCGCCGGCCCCAGATACCGGTCGTCGTTCCACCAATAGCCCGGGCACGCCGTCGAGCAGCTGAAACACAGGATGCATTCCCACATCCCATCCAGCCTGGCGCGCTCTTCCTTGCTCTGCCGGCGCTCCCCATCCGCCGGAGCGGGGGTATCCGCCTGCAACCAGGGCTCCCCTGTCAGACCGATAGGGTTGACGGAAGCCGAGGCAAAACAGCCGTCAAACGCCGGAATCTCGTCGGTGATCGCTTTGGGACGCGACCAACATGGTTTACGCTGCGACCCACAGAAGCAAGGAACAGCACGATGGCGGGACAGATCGAGGCGAAACTGGCGGAACTCGGCATCACCCTGCCGCGCCCGATGGCCCCTATCGCGAATTATGTTCCCTACGTCGTGACCGGCAACCTGGTGGTCGTTTCCGGCCAGGTACCGGCGATCGACGGCAAGATCGCGATCACCGGCAAGGTCAGTTGGGGCGTCTCGATGGATCAGGCGAAAGAAGCCGCTCGTCTGTGTTTCATCAACGTCCTGGTGCATCTGAAGGCAGCCTGCGGCGGCGATCTGGACCGCGTCAGACGAGTCGTCCGGCTGGGCGGATTCGTCGCGGCACCGTCGGAATTCACCCAACACGCATTGGTGATGAACGGTGCCTCCGACCTCGCCGTGGCGGTGTTCGGGGAGGCTGGCCGGCATGCCCGCAGCACCATCGGTGTGCCGTCGCTGCCCGCCGATGCCGCCGTCGAGGTAGAGGGGATGTTCGAAATCGATTAGGCTGACCCGCATGCCCGATGGTTCGGCCACCCTGACACTGACCCTCCACGCCCGGATCGCGGACATCGATGCCGCCGACTGGGATGCCTGCGCCGGTGCCGGCAACCCGTTCGTCAGCCACGCCTTCCTGAGTGCGATGGAAGACAGCGGATCGGCCGGTCCGCAAACCGGCTGGCTACCGCGGCACGCGGTTCTGCGCGGCGAGGACAGCCGCATCGTCGGCATCGTACCGATGTATGCGAAATCCCACAGCTACGGCGAATACGTCTTCGATCATGGCTGGGCCAACGCGTTGGAGCGGGCCGGCGGCAATTACTACCCGAAACTCCAGGCCGCGGTGCCGTTCAGCCCGGTGCCGGGTCCCAGGCTGTTGCGCCGGCCGGACGCCGCCGTGCCGATCGCCACGATGGCCAGCGCGCTGCAACAGGCCTGTCAGTCGCATGGCCTGTCATCGGTTCACGTCACCTTTTGCACCGAGGAGGAATGGAACGGTCTGGGCGATGCCGGATGGCTGCGGCGCATCGGCATGCAATTCCATTGGGAGAATGAGGGTTATGCGGACTTCGAGGGCTTTCTGGGGGCGCTGTCATCTCGGAAACGCAAGGTGTTGCGGCGCGAACGCCGGGACGCCAATGCCGCCGGCCTGACGTTTCATGCGCTGTCCGGTGCCGAGATCACCGAACGGCACTGGGATGCATTTTATGCGTTCTACCAGTCCACGGTGGACCGGAAATGGGGGTCGGCTTACCTCACTCGCTCATTCTTTTCTTTGCTGGGGGAGCGGCTCGGCGACAAGGTCGTGCTGATGTATGCCGAAAACAGCGGCAAGCCGGTTGCCGGTGCGCTGAACCTGGCCGGCGACGAAGCGCTGTACGGCCGCAACTGGGGCTGCCGCGGCGACTGGCCGTTCCTGCATTTTGAACTTTGCTATTATCGCGCCATCGATTGGGCGATCGAGCACGGGTTGAAGCGTGTCGAGGCCGGGGCACAGGGCCGGCACAAAATCCAGCGGGGATATATGCCGCGGCAAACTTACTCTGCCCATTGGATCGCCCACGCCGGTCTGCGCCGGGCGGTGGCAAGTTTCCTGGTCGAGGAACGCACCGGGATCGAGGCTGAGATGGCGGCGCTGGCGGAGGAATCTCCCTTCCGCAAGGGCGAGGACTGACGCCACCGGGCCGCCAATCCGACCATGCGGTCATCGTTGCAAACCAGTTGCTGCCACCGTCAGGCGCGGTGGCGGGGCCTCCAGCCTGGAAATTCCACCTCTATCGGTATCGGATCCGGGCGGTAGGGTGGACTGACCATCAGGCTCGCACCGGCTGCCGCGCGCACGCTGGCGACCGGGTGCCAATGCCTATCGTCGCCCCATCGCCTGGCTTCGTCCGCCCACGACCGTTAAAATACGATCGCCCCGGCATCCCATGAGTTCGGCCATGCCCGTCGGTGACACAGCCGAACCCCTCCGACAAACCGTTCAGGCCGTCGCGAATTGGCCCCGTCCGAAGAGCCGGTCCAGAGTCGCCGCCTCGGCCTTGTCGAACGGCGTCGTGCGAGCGCGAACGGCATCCACCTCGGCCAACGCCTTCTTCACCGCCGGCCGCTCGTCGATCGCCTTTATCCAGCGAGCGATGTTCGGCAGCTTCGCCAATGAGTCTGCCCCCAGGATGTTCGGCGCCGCTCGCAGCCAGGGAAATGTGGCGACGTCGGCCACCGAATAGTCCGCTCCAGCCAGATACGGCCCAACCGCCAGACGCTGCTCGATCACCTCCATGACGCGCATGGCCTGGGTGAAATAGCGGCTTTTGGAATAATCGTTGCCGGCTGGTGCGAAGCGCAGGAAGTGGACGTATTGGCCGAACATCGGCCCCACCGTGGACATCTGGGTCATCAGCCATTGGATGGCGTCGAATTTCGTAGCGGCGTCCTTGGACAGCAGCTTGCCGGTTTTTTCCGCCAGATACAGCAAAATCGCACCGGATTCGAAGCAGGTGTACGGCTTGCCGTGCGGCCCGTCCGGATCGACGATCACCGGAACCTTGGCATTCGGGTTCAGCTTCAGGAAGGCATCGTCGAACTGCTTGCCGGTGAAAACATCGACCGGATGCACGCTGTAGGGCAGCGCCAGCTCCTCCAGAGCGATATAGACCTTGACGACATTGGGACTACCCATCCCGTAAAGCGTGATCATCGTTGGTTCCTTCCGTCGCGGTGTTGGAAGACCAAATGATCGCACGGGCGGGCACGCCGGGAAAGCCACGCAACAGGCAGTAAGCTGATCCGCGCGTCAGACATCCAAGATCGCTTGCCGGTCACGCTGAAATTAGCTTACGCTGCGGTGCGGCAACATCATTGCCATTTATCCACCCAACGGGCAAAAGGCTCTCTTGCGCGCAATCGCGCATCCCAGCCGGTGGATTACGTTACGCTAAGGAAAGTTGTTTTAATGCAAGAGGTTGTGAGACAGGGCCTGTACGATCCGCGGAACGAGCACGATGCGTGCGGCGTCGGCTTCGTGGTGAATATCAAAGGCCGAAAATCTCATGATATCATCTCCCAGGGTCTGAAAATCCTGGAGAACCTGGATCACCGCGGCGCTGTCGGGGCCGATCCGCTGGTCGGCGACGGCGCCGGCATCCTGCTACAGATGCCGGATGCGCTGCTCAGCGAGTGGGCGCGCGTCAACGGCAAGTCGTTGCCCGCGACCGGCCGCTATGCCGTCGCGATGTGCTTTCTGCCGCGCGAACCGCAGGCCCGCGAACATGCGATCCGTCATTTCGAGCAGGTTGTCGCCAAGGAAGGCCAGTCGATGGTCGGCTGGCGCGATGTGCCCACCGATCTGACCGGCCTCGGCAAGACGGTGATCGAGACGATGCCGGTGATCCGTCAGGCGATCGTCGCCTCCAGTCTGTCGATCCGCGACCAGAACGCGTTCGAGCGCAAGATCCTGGCGATCCGCAAGCAAATTCTCAACAATCTCCGCACCTTGGCTGAAAAGCGCAACATGCCGGGGGTAACCGAGTTGTATATGCCGTCGTTCTCGACCCGGACGATCGTGTATAAGGGACTGCTGCTGGCGACCCAGGTGGGTACCTTCTATCAGGATTTGCGCAACCCGCTGATGACCTCGGCGCTGGCGATGGTGCATCAGCGCTTCTCCACCAACACCTTCCCGTCGTGGAAGCTGGCGCACCCCTACCGGTTCCTGGCCCATAACGGCGAGATCAACACCGTCCGCGGCAACGTCAACTGGATGTACGCCCGCCGGCGGTCGATGGAATCCGACCTGATCGGGGCGGATCTCAACAAAATGTGGCCGATCATCCCGCACGGCCAGTCCGATACGGCGTGTATCGACAACGCGCTGGAATTGCTGGTGGCCGGCGGCTACTCGCTGGCGCATGCGATGATGATGCTGATCCCGGAAGCCTGGGCGCACGACCCGCTGATGGATCCGGAACGCAAGGCGTTTTACGAATATTACGCCGCGTTGATGGAGCCGTGGGACGGACCTGCCGCCATCGCCTTCACCGACGGCCGCCAGATCGGCGCCACGCTGGATCGCAACGGGCTGCGGCCGGCACGCTACATCATCACCGACGACGACCACGTCATCATGGCCTCGGAATCCGGCGTGCTGCCGGTGCCGGAGGAGAAAATCCTCCGCAAATGGCGGTTGCAGCCGGGCAAGATGCTGCTGATCGACCTGGAAGAGGGCCGCATCATCGACGATGCGGAAATCAAGCAGAAGCTCGCGCGTGAACACCCGTACGCCGACTGGCTGAAAGAGACCCAGTTCAAACTGGAGGACATTGAGGAAAGCGAAGAACCCCTCGTCGCGCCCCGCCCCAACGATACCGAGACGCTGCTGCACACCCAGCAGGCGTTCGGCTACACCCAGGAAGATATCCAGTTTTTCCTGGAGCCGATGGGCGCGCTGGGCGACGATCCGGTGGGGTCAATGGGCACCGACACGCCGCTGGCGGTGCTGTCCGACAAACCCAAGCTGCTGTTCAACTATTTCAAGCAGAACTTCGCCCAGGTCACCAATCCGCCGATCGACCCGATCCGCGAGGAGCTGGTGATGTCGCTGGTGTCCATCATCGGCCCGCGGCCCAACCTGCTGGGGCACCATGCCGGCAACCACCTGCGTCTTGAAGTCACCCAGCCGATCCTGACCAACACGGATCTGGAGAAAATCCGCAACATCGACGCCCTGGCCGGCGGTGCCTTCCGCACCCAGACGATCGACATCACCTGGCCGGCGAGCGAAGGCGCCGACGGGATGGAAAAGGCGATCGCCCGCATTTGCCAGGAAGCCACCGAAGCGGTGCTGGCCGACTTCACCATCCTGATCCTGTCCGACCGAGCCGTGAGCGCCGACCGGATACCGATCCCGTCGCTGTTGGCGACCGCCGCCGTGCATCACCACCTGATCCGTCAGGGCTTGCGCATGAGTACCGGCATCGTCGTCGAAACCGGCGAAGCCCGCGAAGTACACCATTTCTGCGTGCTGGCCGGCTACGGCGCCGAGGCGATCAATCCCTACCTGGCGTTC
>JAYUEJ010000786.1:0-3097 GCA_043739265.1 Rhodopila sp.
TCGGCCTGATCGCCGACGGCCCGGGCAGCACCGACACGCGGATCGCCGCCGACATCGCGCAAGTGCTGGACGATGGCGACCGGCTGCGTATCCTGCCCATGCTGGGCGGCGGGTCGGTGCAGAACATCGCTGATCTGATCTACCTGAAAGGCGTCGATGTCGCGATCGTTCATACCGACATCCTGACACAGACCATGCAGAACGGCACCATCCCACGCCAGGGTTCGATACAATACATCGCCAAATTGTTTCAGGAAGAGATTCATATCCTGGCCCGCAAGGATATCGCCGGCCTGAACGACCTGACCGGCAAAGTGGTCGCGATCGGCCCACTGGGAAGCGGAACCGAACTGACCGCCACCGCGCTGATGGAAACCGCGCACATCGTCCCGAACGTTACGCACGACAATCAGTCTGCCGCATTGGAACGCCTGCGCCATGGCGAAATCGCCGCGATGTTCGTCATCGGCGGCAGGCCGGTGCCGATGCTACAGGCGATCGAGCCCGGTACTGGCCTGCATTTCATCCCCATCCCGCTGACCGCGCAGCTCGTGGATCTGTATGTTCCCACCAGCCTGGATCATCAGTTCTATCCGAACCTGGTAGCGGCCGGCCCCCCGGTCGAAACGGTTGCAATCGGCTCCGTTCTGATCACGCTGGGAACGCCCGCCGACACCGCCCGGGCCAGGCGGGTCAATCGTTTTGTCGATACGTTGTTTGAGCGTTTCGATCAGTTCCGCCACCCCGGGTTTCATCCGAAATGGCAGGAGGTCAGCCTGACCGCCCAGATTTCCGGCTGGACCCGCTACCCGGAAGTCCTCACCCTGCTCAGAAAAGACCCGCTCGGTGACCCCAGCATGCGCACTTCGTTCGATACGTATCTTAACCAGTCCGGCCAGACCATGACCGGCATAAATAATGAGCGGCGGGAGGCATTGTTCCGCGACTTCTTGCATTGGCGCAACCAGCGCAGCGGGCCTTGATATCGACTTTCCCCGGGCCGTCCGCGCGTGGTGTCCCGGGCATGAGGAGCGTGCAAATCGCGCGTTCGTTCATTCGTTCTGCATTTTTATCACGGGGATAGCGGGAGGACCAGGGAGAGCGCTGTGCTGGCGACTCGGGGCTACTGGAAGCATTTTATGCCTCCGTTGGCGGCACTGGCCGGAAGCGGCGGTTGCTCCGTGGCCCTTCGTAGCCCTCGCGCTTTCTCCCTGCATAAAAAATTCCTGGCCTGACACCCACTTTACAGTCGAATGGCAAGGCGTCGGGCAGTAATACCAAGACTGTGCCGGTCGCCCCAAATCATGCACACTAACTGGGAATCTCCTTGGTTTTTTGCAAAACATCAAAGCATTTTCATGATGACCGGACTCTTTCCCTGACCTGCCACCTTCGCACTGGCGTGGCGGGTTCGGACCAACGCGGCACGCAGAGGACGGACCAGGTGGTCCCGACACGTCGCGCCATGACGTTAATAAGGAGGACGCGCGGTTTCCAGTTATCGTGAAAATGCTCTAAGATTCCCGTCAGCAGCAAAACCGCTGGGGGACCATCCATGAAATTCGGCATTTTTTATGAACTGCAATGTCCGCGTCCCTGGGAACCGGACACCGAACACAAGCTGTATCAGAACGCTCTTTCCCAGGTCGAACTGGCCGACAAGCTGGGCTACCATTACGCCTGGGAGGTCGAGCACCACTTCCTGGAGGAATACTCCCACTCGCCGCAGCCCGAGGTCTTCCTCGCCGCCGCCAGCCAGCGCACCAAGCAGATCCGCCTCGGCCACGGCATCATCCAGTTGACCACCAACCATCCCTCGCGCGTCGCCGAGAAAGTCGCCTGCCTCGATCTGGTCAGCAACGGGCGCGTCGAATTCGGCATGGGCGAAGGGGCCAGCATCACCGAACTCGGACCGTTCGACCGGCAGATGGAGGACAAGCGCGCGGTCTGGGAAGACGGTGTGCGCTGCGTGCTGCCGATGTTTAAGGACGGCGGCTGGGAATATGACGGCCCGTATTTCAAGTTCCCGCTGCGTAACGTGCTGCCGAAGCCGATTCAAAAGCCGCATCCCCCGCTTTGGGTCGCCTGTTCGCAGTTGGAAACGATTGAAATGGCTGGCCGCTGCGGCATCGGCGCGCTGGGCTTTCAGTTCCTGTCCGCTGAAATGGCGCACGCCTGGGTGCATGCCTACTACAATTCGTTCGTGCTGCGGCAGCAGAAACTGGCGGACTACCAGGCCAACTGCAACATCGCCATGGTCAGCTACTTCATGTGCGCCGAGACCGATGACGAAGCCCGCCGCCGCGCCGATGGTGTAACGTTCTTCCAGTTCTCGTTGGCGTACTACAGCAACTCCCGCAATCGCGAACGCGCCGCCCCCGGAACGGTCAGCCTGTGGGAGGAATACCTGAAATGGAAGATCGCCAATCCGGAGCTGGCGGAAAAGGCGCTGACAGGCGGCCTTATCGGCTCCCCTGAAACCATTCGAAAGAAACTGCGGCGTTTTGAGGCATCGCATGTCGATCAGATCATCCTGCTCAACCAGGCGGGCAAGAACAGCCATCCGCATATCTGCGAAAGCCTGGAACTGTTCGCCCGCGAAGTGATGCCGGAATTCGTCGGTAAAGAGCCGGAGCATCAGGAATGGAAACGAAAAGTCCTGAGCCGGGAGATTGAACTGGAGGATATCGATACGACGCCGTACAAGACTCGCGACGGTGTCGGCAAGGGGGTCGCGATCGGCAACCTCGCCACCGCGGCGGCATAGGCGAACGACGCACACCCCTGACCCGGTTGATGGCCGGGCCAGTCCCATACGCGTCAGGTAAGCGTGACAGCAAATCAAAGTCGCCTCTATGGCCGGCGTCTGCCGCCAAAACTAACTGAACCATGCGGGCTCGACCTCCATTACGCCGTAGAGCCGGGCAAAACGCTACTTCGGCCGCTCGTTTCCGGCCCGTGCATTGAAATTTTTCTCGGCCGCCTCTGCGCCTCTGCGACCTCAGCGTTGAAAGGATCAGCCGAACCACCCTCCAGACGCCGCCCATAAGCGCAGTGTCAGGCCGACTGAAAATACCGGATCTACCCCGCCGCCGCG
>JAYUEJ010000787.1:0-3096 GCA_043739265.1 Rhodopila sp.
GATCGAACCGGTCGGACACTATGCGGTTCGGCTGGTGTTCGACGATCTGCATGATACCGGGATTTTCTCCTGGGACTATTTGGCCGAACTCGGCCGCGAGCAAGACCGAAGGTGGGCGGGTTATCTGGATGCGCTCGCGTCTCGGGCGCTGTCGCGGGATCCCGGGTAGCGAGGCGTTCTGTGTTTCCGTCATGGCCGATCCTATGCCGGCTATCGTCGCACGGACGGAAAACGCGCCGATGGTATGCACAATCCCGGCCATGACGGCGCGCAAGACCGCCGGTCGCCGCCCTGACAGTGAGACACCATGGCGCCCCGCGTACGCCGCCTGAGCGAAGCCGATCAGGCAATTTGGACGGACTACGCGCGCCAGCTCGTGCCTTTGCGGGGGCGCGTCGCAAAAAAACCGCCGGAACCGCCCCCTAAAAAGCCCGCCCCGATCGAGCAACCACCGATCGCGCCGACGCCTCAACCGCGACTGAAAATCGCCGCCCCTGCGCCGAAGCCGCGAGCGATGGCCGCGCCGCTGGCCGTTGGCACCCAGCCGGGCGGCATCGACAAAGCGACATGGCACCGGTTCCAGTCCGGCAAACTGGTGACTGTCCGCAAGCTGGACCTGCACGGCATGACGGCGCAGCGCGCCTTTCAGGCACTGCTGTCGTTCCTGCGCGCGGCTCACGCCGAACAGGTCCGGTGTGTGGAGGTGATCACCGGACGCGGCAGTGGCGAAACCGGCGGTGTGATCCGCCGTGAGTTCCCCCATTGGCTCAATCTGCCGGACATAAGGCCGCTGATCCTGGGGGCGGCGCATCCGCATGCGCTCAATCAGGGCTCCGTCCGGCTTATTCTGCGGCGAATCCGCTGACCCCGTTCGGCGCCCGCCTGCGGGCCTTGCGGGCCGATCGCCACGTCACGCTGAAGCATCTGGCCGAGGCGCTGCAGGTATCGCCCGCTTACCTTTCGGCGCTGGAACATGGCAAACGCGGCGCACCCAGCGCCGGTCTGGTGCATCAGGTGAATGAATATTTTGGACTGATCTGGGATGATGCCGACGATCTGTCGCGACTGGCCCGGTTGTCCAACCCGCGGGTGACGGTCAATACGGCGGGCCTGACACCGGAGCAGACGGCGCTGGCGAACAGGCTGGCACAAAGCATCGATCGTCTGCCGCCGGAGACCGTCGCCGCGTTGCATGCGGTGCTGGACACCGCGACGCCGCGATCTAAACCCCGCTTGCGGCGATTGGCACAATCCCGGTCAGCGGACCGCGCCGGGCCGAACTGAGGTGGCGCCGATCATGCCGCGAGGGGCTGCACCCGAGCTTCGATCTCGGCGCCGAATCGTGCCTGCGCCATCGCAAGGTCGTAGGCGGTCTGCAGGCCCAGCCAAAATTGCGGGCTGGTGCGAAAGCAGCGGGCGAGCCGTAGCGCCAGGTCTGAAGTCATTGGTCCCTGATCCGCGATCACCGGGGCAATCTGGCAAGCGGCCACGCCCAGCGCCTGGGCGAGACCCGATGCATCGAGCCGCATCGGCTCCATATATTCTTCGCGCAACACCCGTCCGGGGTGCATCCGGCGATTTATGCTTGCCATTGGTGGAAACCTGTTTGGTTTTCTGTATGGCGGACCATGCTGCCGACTCATGGCAGCAAAATGGCAAAACCCGCCTTATTGTGAGGAAAAGAAATCTTTTTTGCGCCCCGCGGTTGGCACGACACGATGGCGAGCGTCCGTCACTGGAGGCGGGCGCGATCACCCGGTCGGCCGGCACCGCAGCAAATACCGCTGGCGACCATCCATTACCAACTCTCGCCGCTGATTGTAGATCGTGCTTTTCATCCCGAGAACCCCGGTCGTGCGATTGGCGGTGAGTTCGTCGATCTCCAGCGCCGGATAGACCGTGTCGCCAGCGAACACCGGCTTCAGGAAGCGACTCGACTGCTCGATAAAGCCGACCAGCGACTCTTCGACTGAATACGGAAACAGGCCGGCACCCGGAGCGGTCTGGATCAGCGTTTGCAGCCCATGCGCCAGCAGGCCGGGCATGCCGCGCGCCTTGCAGAATTCCACGTCATAGTGAACCGGGTGGTTGTCCCCGCTCGCCCCCTGAAATGCCAGAAAAACCGCCTCGGTCATCGTCCGGCTCGGTAAGACGAACCGCTCGCCGATGCGAAAATCCTCGAACCAACGCTGTTCGGGAACCATGCGGTGTTGGGTGGGATCGAACTCGGTCATATCGCGCCCGCCGCGCGCATCGCCGCGATCCGATCGGCGGTGAAACCGATTTCGGCCAGCACTGAGTCGGTATGCTGGCCGACCGAGGGTACGTCGCCCATGAAAGCCTCCTGGTCGGTGAACTGGAACGGCGGCAACAGGGCGCGGACCGGACCGGCCTGAGTGTTGATAGTGCGCCATTTGTCGCGAGCCGAGAACTGGACATGGTTCCAGACGTCGATCGGGTCATTCAGGCGCCCGTTGGCGATGCCGGCGTTGTCCAGCATTGTGGCGACCTGATCGGATGTCATGTCGTTGAAGGATTTTTCGATCAACGCGGTCAGTTCCTCGCGATTCTGCCGGCGGACGTTCTGCGTGGCGAAGCGCGGGTCGGTTTGAACGTCGGTGTTTTTCAGCACCTTTTGGCAGAAGGTGGCCCATTCGCGCTCGTTTTGCAGCCCGAGGATGATCTGGCCGTCCTTGGTCTTATGCACGCCATAGGGGGCGATGGCGGGGTGGCTGGTGGGAACGCGCGGCGGCGGCGACCCGGCATAGGCGTGCCGCAGCATCGGGTAGGTCATCCATTCGCCCAGCGCGTCGAGCATGGCGATCTTGACGTTGGCGCCCTCATTGGTACGGCTGCGGCGCAACAGGGCACCGAGGATGCCGGTGAGGGCATACATGCCCGTTGCGATGTCGGCGATCGAGATGCCAACGCGGGACGGTTCGTTCGGCGACCCGGTGACGCTGATGACGCCCGATTCAGCCTGGATCAGCAGGTCGTAGGCCTTCTTCTGGACGAACGGTCCAGATTCGCCGTAGCCGGAGATGTCGCACACGATCAGTTTCGGATTGGTGGGTTTGAGGGCTTCCCGGGTGAGGC
>JAYUEJ010000788.1:0-3082 GCA_043739265.1 Rhodopila sp.
TGTTCAGGTCGTAATCGTTATAATTCTATAAAAGTCACTATATCTCGAACGGAATATACCCGCAACCGCACGGCGTGTAAACATTCCATTTCGTATTATCATTCTTTAGACGGCGCCGTCCCAATTATGACGCGAAGTCTGGTCAGTGGGCGGTAAGTGATTATAATCAATACCTAATGCGGTTTCGCCGGCGCAGGGTCGCTTTTGCCACGCAGCCCGGTGGGGCCAAAATCATTCACCACAACCGCCGCTCGGCTCTTGCGCGAGATCACACCCGCCGCCTCGCTGGTCAGCGTGGCGGTCAATTGCGTCTTGGTTTCGGCCAGAGTCGGAGTCGCGAGCTGACGGCGTCCCTCCACCTGAATGACGAACCAAACGCCCCGGCTTAGAATCGGAAACAAACTGGTCTGGCCTGGCGACAGCGCGAAGGCGACGGCCCCGATCTCCGGGGTCAAACGGTCTCGGCTGGCGTATCCGATCTCGCCACCGACGACCGAGGACGCATCCCGACTCGACTGTTTGGCGACCGCGCCGAAATCCGCGCCTTTCTCCAGAGCAGCCAGCACGAGGCGTCCGTCCGCCTCGGTGGCGGTGGTGATGACGCGAAGCTGCACCTCCTCCTGCCCGGGCTGTCCGGCGATGGTGGCTTTATAACGCTCCTCGATCGCCTGCTCGGTGACGATTTCAGGCAGGATGCGGTGGATCATGGCCAGCGCCAGCTCGTGGTCGGTCGCGGCCAGAATGCGCCGAAGCGTGGCCGGGTCCTTATCGACGCCCAACTCCCGCGCCTTCACCGCCATGGCCCGCTGTTGGATGATATCCTCGAGCGCCGCCTGATAGACCATCGAGGCGGGAAGCGTCGCCAGGTTGGGCGCGAAATCGCGCAACCGATCGGCCACGGTGCCGAGCGTGATGGGTGTGCCGTTAACGTCGGCAACCACGGTGTTGGGTGATTTGTCGAATTGGGCGGCCAGCTCCGCCAGACTGCCGGCGGGTTGGGCGTCCGCCGTGGCGGCCCTGGTGACGTTCCCGGCAGCGGCAGGCGGGGTTTGCGCGCAGACCGGGACAGTGACCAGGCTGGCCAGAAGGCTCAGGACGATCAGTCGAGTGGTTGCGCGGTGATCCCGGTATTCGACAGAAGGCGAAACGGTGGTGGTGGACGAACGCGAGCGGGCGCGCATGGGCCGTTCCTCAATCAGATTACTGAAACCTGATACACTCATAAAGTGTGTCGTCATAACGGGGGCCTGCCATCGGCGCTGGCCGGGACAAAGTCCCGCATACCGGGGATAACAGCGCGCGGAATGTCAGGGCTTGGTTTGTTGCGCCAGCCGGCGCTGCCTGAACCGGCGCCGAGCGGCGGCCAAACCTGCCAGACCCGTTCCGAACAGGGCGATCGAAGCCGGTTCCGGCGCTGGGTTGAACAGCAGCGCGACGTTGGTCAACTGGAGGATTTGTCCTGCTGTCGCCGTCACCCCGACATTTATCGCGAAATTCGCGCTGGGCGTGGCGGTGCCAAACTTCGCAAGGCTAAAGCTTTGCGGGGACGCGTTGGCGCCGATCGTCGATTGGACGGTAGAAAAGGGAGTAGCGCCGGTGCCGGTAATGCCAGCTAAAACACTTGAATTGCCGCCGGAACTCGTCGCCGTGCCGGTGAGCAGATCGGTGATCTTGGACAGGCCCCCGGATGCGGCATTCGGGGTGACCGCCAGGTTGAAGCTGAGGTTGTAGCTGCCTTTGCCGGCCGTAGTCTCACTAAAGATAGCGCTGCCAATCCCGTTAGTCCCGGCGATCTCGATTTCGGTTCCGCCGCGGCCGTTCAAGACCGTGTAGATCGACGCTTGGTTGGTGCTACATGACCTACAGGCCCAGGCTAAGTTGGAGATCGTGAATGACTCATTGCCAAAGGTGAACGTGCCGTTCGTGAGGTTCGGCATGAGCACAGTCTGCGCCCGCACCGGCCCTGCAACGCCCATCATGGCGCAGAACGCGGACCCAATAACCACCAACCCCAAAGCAGCCTTCATGGAATCTCCTTGGCAGCGACCGCGCCAAACCGTAAATATCACAACGCCATATCAATAACGTAGCCGAACTGGTTGGCGGTGTAAACGACAAACACGCTAAATTTCCACCTTAGTTCGAAAATTAAATTAGATAATTACCATTATATAGATAATTCAACGTGGCGGCCGTGCCCCGCCCGAGGCAGACGAATCGTCCGTTTCCTTCCCGCTCACGTCGTACTCGCGCACCGTCACATCGGCCATCGCGGCCCGCAGCACGTCCGCGACCCCCTCCCGCAGCATCGTTTGACGCAGGGTTTCACGCACCAGGCTAAAGCCGCGCGTCCCCTGACGCCGCCGCTCCTCGACCTTCAACACGAACCAGGCTCCGACACTGCGCACCGGAAATTGAGCGAACTGCCCCGCCTGCATCGAGAACACGACCGCCCCCACTTCCTGGGTCAGGCCATCGAGCGAGACGAATCCGGCATCCCCACCCGCCGGTGCCGTGGTATCTTTGCTGGACCGCCTGGCAAGCGCGGCAAAATCCGCCCCGCCGCGCAGTTCCGCGATGATATCCGTCGCCTCCTGCTCGGTCGGCGTCATGATCACCCGCACATGGACCTCTTCCGGCCCGGGCTTGCCGGCGAAATCCTTGGTGTAGCGCGCCAACAACGCCGCTTCGGTGATCGAGCGGGAAATCTCCTGCTCCAGCAGGGCATTCGCCATCACCCGGTCGGCCGTCGCCTTGATTTTGCGCCGCACCACCGGATCTTCATCGAGTGCCTGGCGCTGCGCACGGATCACCAGCGCCTGTTGGCCGATCAGTTGCGCCAGAATACCGGGAAAGAGGTCGGCGAACGGCAAGCCACGCACCGTCGCCGGCAGCTCGATGATCGCATCCCCGACATCGCCCAGAGTAACCGCTCGGCCATCCACCTCCGCCACCACGGTGTTGGCGCTTTTTTCCTGGGCGCCAGACACATTATAGCTTGGGGTCTGCGTATCGAAAATCGGCCGCTTCAAATCGCCCGGAGCGAAAGGGGAGGCGTCGGGCGCCTGCGGAGTTTGCGCCC
>JAYUEJ010000789.1:0-3065 GCA_043739265.1 Rhodopila sp.
ATAGGTATTGCCTTCCAGGCGGCTTGAATTCCAGGCCAGGTCGATCAGAAGTCGGCTCAGAATCTGCCTGGCAAAGGTTCCGGCCGGCTGATCCGCGACCCGCGGCCGCCCTACCACGGCAAGGTGCGCGCGCTCCTGGTCCGAGAGGTAGAAGCTTGCGTTTGGGTGATAGGTATCGAGGAATGCGCGGTTGTATCCCACCGGCAAGCGGGATTCGGGGCGCTGCCTGACATAGTCGCGGATCGCCGATCCTGCCGGCGACAGCGGCACCACGGACTCGGCCCGCGCGGACTGGGTAGCGGTCGCTGCCGCATGGGGGTGCGAAGCGGCGCCTTGTGGGCGATATCTCACCCTACGTCCGTCGCCTTCCTTGATGATGCTGTCCTGCGCGGCGAGGATTTTGAGGCGGTATTGCAGCGTGCGGAGGGGAAGCGGCTGGCTCAGGGCCGCCAGGATTTGACGCGCCGACGCACCTTCGGGATAGGTTTGCACCACCCGATGAATGGCCGCCACATCGTTGTCGGAGATTCGCTTCGCCATCGCCCAATGTTGCGCATAGAGTTTACGCGCAACATTGGCTCACATACGCGCAACTATCAAGCTCTACGCGCAACTATCGAGCTTTACGCGCAACTAATGCTACGTGCAGGCGGTCCCGACCACCAATCTCGCCGCGCCCGCGCCTCGACCAGCCCGCTCAGGGCGCGATCCCGAGCAGTCGGGCGGCGGTTCCGCCGAGGATCGCGATGCGTTCGTCGTCGGTCAGGCCGGGCGTGTTGAGCACGAGATCGACCTCCGTGCTGGTCCACGGGAACGGATAGTCGGTTCCGATCATGATCTGGCCCGCCCCGGTTTCCGCGATCAGGTGGCGCAACGCCTCGGGCGTGAATACGATCGTGTCGAAATAGAGCTGACCATCCTTCAGATAAGCGGTCGGATTCTTTTTGGGCAGTGTGCCCACCCGGTCGGGGAACGTCCGGCACACAGCGTCAGAACGGTTGGCATAGGACGGCAGGAATCCGCCGCCATGCGAGGCGCAAATCTTCAGCCCGGGGAACCGGTCCAGCGTGCCTTCGAAGATCAGGTGCGACAGGGCGATGGTGGTTTCCAGCGGGTTGCCGATGGTGTTCGTCAACAAGCCGCTGCCGCCCAGCCGCCCGCTGGGTTCCAGTTCGCGCGTCCCCAGCGGGTGCATGAAGACGAGCACCCCGAGTTCCTCGCACTTCGCCCAAAACGGATGGAATTTGGGATCGGCCAATTCCTGGCCGGCGACGCTGCCACCGACGCCAACGCCGCGAAACCCCAGGGTTTTGACCGCATACTCGACCTGTTCGGCGGCGAGATCGGGGTGTTGCAGCGACGCCGTGGCGAAGGCGGCGAACCGTTCGGGGTTGGCGGCGCAGAATTCGACCAGGGTTTCGTTCTGAACGCGGATAAGCTGGGCGGCGACATCGCGATCGGCTCGGTACCAGTAGGGGTTGATGCTGAGTGCCTCGACATCGATACCTTGCTGATCCATCGCGGCGATGCGGGTGCTGGTGTCGTCCATCATCAATCCCGGCGCTTCCAGGGGGTGGCCGATCAGTGCCGCCGCCGCCGGGACGATGCAGTGGGCGTGAATGTCGATGGTTTTGACGCGTTTGCCGTTGACCACGACCTGCCGCCGCCGCCCCTGCGCTTGCTGTTGGGAGCCAGGAGCCGGCGCCGCGCTGGTCATAGCGCAGCCGACGAAGGTAAGGCCGGCCATGGCGGTCGTGAGCAAATCCCCGATGATTGGCATTGTCGTTCCCCCGTTGGATTTTTCCGGTTTTTTAGTGCGCCCGGTAAAACGGCTTGTCACCCTTCACCGTCGCTCGGAACCCGGATCGCACATCGGGGAAATAGTCCCACATGGCAATGTGCTGCACACAGCGGTTGTCCCAGAAGGCCACACTGTCGGGCTGCCAGCGGAAGCGCACCTGCCAATGGGGCCGGCCGCAATGGTCGTACAAAAAATCCAGGATCGCTTTGCTCTCGTTTTCCGGCACGTCCTTGATCGCCATGGTGAACACCGGGTTCACATAGATCGCCTGCCGGCCGGTCACCGGATGGGTGCGGATCACCGGATGTTCCGCCCGCGGGAAGCTTTTCGGTCCGTCGGCACCGATCAGGCGGTTGGTGCGGCTGTAATTCATCGACCCGTCATGGATCGCGGTCAGGCTGGTCAAATAGGTCTTCATCCCGGAACTGAGCGCGTCGTAGGCCGCATACATGCTGGCGAAAATCGTGTCCCCGCCGACCGGAGGCACCAGTTTCAGGTTCAGGATGGACCCCATGGGCGGTTCCGGATCGCAGGACACGTCCGAATGCCAGCGCTCACCGGCGATCCGTTTCGAATTGGCATCCGCGTGGATGGGCAGGATCTCCGGATGGCCGTCGGGGCCAGGGGTGTTGGGATGGATCGCCAGGTCGCCAAACAGCCGGCCGAACGCCTTGTGCTGATCCAGAGTCAGGCTCTGGTCGCGGAAGAACAGCACCTGATGCGCCATCAGGGCGTCGTGTAGTTCCTGGAATTGCTGATTACCGAGCGGGCGGGAGAGGTCGATGCCGGAGATTTCCGCGCCGATTGTAACGGTGGTGGGCTTCACTGTGATGGACTGATACGGCATGTCGGGTTCCCTTGTTTCGGCAGCCTATAAATCGACAGCGTGGACGAATTCGGTCATCCCAGCACCTTCATGGCCGTTCGACAACGTGTGGCACCAGCGGGCGCAGGGCAATTGGGTGAATCGGCAATTCTCGCGGGACGCACCGTTCTGTGCGTGACGATCGGCGGAGGGCGTCGAGCTGGACGGGCAGGTTTCAGCCGTGTTTTGCAATGAACTTATTAGCGAGCCTCTTTGTCTGTATCAGCCTTGATCAATGACGTGCTGCACGAACCCCGCCCGGGCGGGGTGACAAGCGTGGTGTCCCGGCCAAGGGGAACGTGCAAATGGGAAGCGGGCAAATGGGAAGCGGGCAAATCGCGCGTTCGTTCATTCGTTTTTTAGTTTTAACACGGAGGCAAGCCGGAGGACCACGAAGAC
>JAYUEJ010000790.1:0-9207 GCA_043739265.1 Rhodopila sp.
CCTGCCTGCTCGCTCATGTACGCAACGAGCTGCACGCCCCAGACTCGGGAACCATAGGCGCGGACAAGGGTGAGGGCTTCGGGACTCACCTGATAAACCGCCCGCGGGCTGTTGACGGGCCGACCTGGATCGTCGGGGTTGTAGAGAACGAGACCTGCTTGCATAAACTGGTGCATGGTCTGCCGCCGGACGGTTTCCCGTGAGTTCGGCGCATATTTCTTTCCATAGTGCGTTGACAGCCAATCCATGATTGGCGTGATCCCCATCAGCGGTTTACCGGCAGCCTTCCATTTTCGCGCGGGCGTCATATCGAGGATGGCCAACAAAACAAGTGCCGAACGTTCGTTAAGCTGTGCCCGCGGAAAGCCGAGTTGCCTGAGAATATTAGTTGCTATATCGACATATTGATGGCTCATGAGAACGTCCGGATCTTCTGGTCAATAACTTCTTGGGTTAGTGCTGGATGCTCCTTCGCCCACTGCCCGATTTGAGACAGCGCGTCTCGGTCTGGAAATTTCATTCGCCTTAGGTCGGTCGCATTAACCTGAGTGTGGCCGTTGAAGCGTCGGAAGTACTTGTCAACGGCGGTCGAATTCAGAAATACCGCAAGACCGCGAGCGATATACTCCGGCAGCGGCCGGCGGCCCTGATGAAACACATTCAGGTGGTTTTCAAAGCCGAGGACTTCGGCAGGCAATCTTCGTGGATCGACCACGGTTGAGACGATCCGTCGCCTTTCTTCTTTGGATGAGAACCGCCGTACTACCGCATAGAATCCGTTCGGGTAGAGCCACTTTTCCGTTTCAGCCGTTCTGCGAATGGCGTTTGGTTTTTTCATCGTCGCTATAGGCCACTCGACACCTGCCGCGGTGAGATGGCCAGAGTAGAGGAGAGTTACCGTTCCGGGTTCCGGCATCTGGCAAAGCCACTCACGCAGCCGGAAATCGACCACGGGGCCAGTAGATACGTTGATGCCGATGTCCGCGAGGCTGAACCGGAAATTTCCTGATCCCTCAAATTCTTCTCCCAACTCCTCCGTTGGGATGTGAATAAAACTCTCGGGATCGTCAGAAAATACGATTTGACCAAAACGGTATTTCTGTTCGCTATAATCCTGGAAAGTGTCATCTGTGCTGGTCGAAATGGTCATTTCCCCCTGCACGCCGCCGCGTTCCAGGGAAATGATAACGTTTTCTTGTAAGACTGCATCTTCTTTAAAAGGTTTATTGCGTGAATCAAACAGGTGGATGTGACAAATCGCGGCCCGGCGAAGAACGAAGGCTCGGAACGGTTTATAATAAGGCCCGTTGCAAAAACTTCGAGGAATAATAGCAACAAGTTTACCGCCAGGCTCCAGCATATCGAGGCAGAGACCAACAAATCCAGTGTATAGATTGACAGTCTCCAGGCCAATCAACCGAAGCAATTCCCGGTGTCGTGATTTGTTATTTATTTTTTTGTAGGGTGGATTGATGATAGCGTGGGTGTATCGAGGTCCTTTCTGCAACCGAATCATAGTAGTGGCGTTCTCGATGAAGTCTCCAGTAATGAGCTTCGTTGTTATCCTGTCCCCATCCGTTAGCGCTCGCAAATTCTCTTGTAGCCCTGGAGCTATCTCGCCATCAAACTCATAAGCATGGGCTTCAAGGCTCTCGGCGACCAGACCCGCCCAATGCCCGATAAAAGCGCGAGTAAGTCCGCCAAGGCCCGCGCCGGCGTCGAGCAACCGAACCTTGGCCGGCATTGGCCCCTTGAACATCTTGGCCATAAACACGGCAATCGTGGCCGGGGTCATAAATTGGCCGAGCTGCGATTGCGGCGATTTTGGCTTTGGCGTCGGTACCTTTGGGGGGATGGAAGGCGCGTAGAAGCCTGGTTCACCGTCAAAGCTCAATGTCAAATTCTCATTTCTTTGCACTGGACGGGCCGATTCGGTCGGGGATCGCCGCCGAGGGGCGGCAGTTCCGTGTGGGTGTCGGCGTCCTGCCGTCGAGCGTTTATCGCATAAGCTCCTGGAAATAGGTAGCGAGTCGACTCGTCGCTCTCTCTACATACAGTCATAAACACTCATCGGGCGCTCGCACGCCAGCCGGGTCAGACAGTTCAACATCCTCATCTCGCTGATGCCACGGATCGGGCCTGACAACTCGGGTTGCGGCAGTCCGACGATCTCCGCGGCCTCGGCCTGCGTCAGCCGGCAGCGTTTGATGATTTCCCCAACCTTGGTGGCGATTTGCGCTTTGACAAACATCTCGTCCGCGTCAGGAAAACCCAGATTGGCCAGAACGTTCGTCCTACCCCGTTCGAATTCCACCCGAACCGGTCACACGCCCCTTGGGTCATTAATAACCTGAACGAAATCATATTCGGCGAGCGTCGCGCCGTTGCTTGCGTTGACGGTCATCTGGCTGGGCTCACGACCCTCCAGGGTTGGGGGGGCGATCTTTCCCGAAACATCCCACCGGCCAAGGCCCGGCCCGGTTCGCGCCCGCGCAGGCAGTCCGGCAGGCGCATGTGGCGCGACAGGCCACCCAGCCGCACACCTCACAGATCGAGCTGAACCCGAACGATGCGGCTCACAGCCTCAAGGTCATCCTTCCCAAGGACGCCCATCCGTCGCAGCAAACGCCGTTTGCTGGCCGTGGTGATCTGATCCGCCATGGCTTTCCGCCGTTGCCCATCGACCGACACATACGCCTCAGCCGGATAAAGACGCTCAGTCTGACTCGATACCGGCACGACCTGAACCCGGTTCAGCGCGGCGTTGGCAGTATCGTTGCTCACTACCACGGCAGGCCGGGTCTTTTGGATTTCGCCACCGACGGAGGGATCGAAGGCCACCAGCCAAACCTCGCCCCGCCGAGGGACTACGTCACCGGTCACGCTTCGGTTCGTCCGCCACGTCGGTCAGAAGCGTTTCGCTCCAGGCGGCGGCCTCTGCCTCGCGTGCCTCGTCGGCGGCCATCGCGGCGTATCCAGCGGTCAGGTCCTGGCCGACGACATGCGGCCGAGCGAGGTCGTTCAAAAAGCGGCTGATGCGGCGACGACCGATGACGCTGTGCAGGCCGCTGTAAACTTCGGCATCGACGGTAATCGTCAGTTTCTTCGCCATGCAGCCTCCAATACGTATTAAAATACGTCGAATGGCCGCGAATTTCAATGGGGGTTCTTGCCGGGAACACGCCTGCCTCTACCCGGGCGTGGATGGTGGGCCTTGTCCCATCATGAATTGGGGTTAGGCCGCTGGCGGGTCGAACGGGGCGTCGTTGCGTTGAACGACGGAAAGTCACCGTTGGGTTTAACGGTCAACCCACACGCCAAACCTACCCATACGTCACCGCCCCCTCCCCCTCCCCCCGGGTCATCCGCTCCTGCAGCGGACTCCCGGTCAGCGCGGACGCCACCGCCTCCGCCACCCTGATCCCGTCCACGCCCGCCGACATGATGCCGCCGGCGTATCCCGCGCCCTCCCCCGCCGGGAACAGCCCGGGCGTGTTCAAACTCAGCCCGTCCGCCCCGCGGGTGATCCGGATGGGGGATGACGTCCGCGTCTCCACCCCCGTCAGCACCGCGTCGTGCATGGCGAAGCCGGGGATGTCGCGGGCGAATTTCTGCAAAGCCTCGCGGATGGCCTCGATCGCGAAACCGGGCAGGCAGGCGGCGAGGTCGGCAGCCTCGACGCCGGGTTGGTAGGACGGCACGACCTCGCCCATCGCGACCGACGCCCTGCCGGCCAGAAGGTCGCCGACGCGTTGGGCCGGGGCGGCGTAGGTGCTGCCGCCGGCCAGGAACGCCGCACGCTCCCATTGCTGTTGGAACGCGATGCCGGCCAGCTTGTCGCCGGGGTAGTCCGACGGGGTGATGGCGACGACGATGCCGGCGTTGGCGTTGAACTCGGCGCGCGAATACTGGCTCATGCCGTTGGTGGCGACGCAGCCGATTTCCGATGTGGCCGCCACGACGTGTCCGCCGGGGCACATGCAGAAGCTGTAAACACTGCGGCCGTTGCTGGCGTGATGCACCAGTTTGTAGTCGGCGGGTCCCAGCATGGGGTGGCCGGCGAAGGCGCCGAACCGGGCTCGGTCGATCAGCGATTGGGGATGCTCGATGCGGGCACCGATGGAGAACGGTTTGGCCTCGATATGGACGCCGCGGCGATGCAGCATGGCGAAGGTGTCGCGGGCGCTGTGGCCGATCGCCAGGATGACGTGGTTGGCGTCGATCTGCTCGCCGTCGGCCAGGGTCAGGCCGCGGATGTGGCGGGTGTCGTCCAGGTGGATGTCTTCGACGCGGGTCGAGAAACGGTATTCGCCGCCCAGGGATTCGATCTTTTCCCGAATTTTCTCCACCACCGTGACGAGTCGAAACGTGCCGATATGGGGTTTACTGCTGGTCAGGATGTCTTCGGGGGCGCCGGCTTCGACGAACTCGTTCAGCAACCGGCGGCTCAGGTGGCGGGGGTCCTTGATGCCGCTGTACAGCTTGCCGTCGGAGAAGGTGCCGGCGCCGCCCTCGCCGAACTGGACGTTGGATTCCGGGTCCAGGATGCCACGGCGCCACAGGCCCCAGGTGTCTTGGGTGCGCGCGCGGACGCGTTTGCCGCGTTCCAGAATCAACGGACGGAAGCCCATCTGGGCCAGGGTCAGGGCGGCGAGCAGGCCGCATGGGCCGGTGCCGATGACGACGGGGCGGTTGCGGGGCGGTTCGACCCGGGTGGGAAAGCGATAGGTGGTGTCGGGGGTCGGGCGGATGAGCGGAAGGCGGGCCAGGACGGACGCTTCGTCACGGACCTCGACATCGACCGCGTACACCAGACTGATCGCGGAGCGGCGGCGGGCGTCATAGCCCCGGCGGGCGACGGCCAGCATAAGCAGGTCTTCCGGCGGGATGGCGAGGCGGGTCAGCACCGCGCCGCGGAGGGCTTCGGGGCCGTGGTCGAGGGGAAGTTTGAGTTCGGTCAGGCGGAGCATGGGGTACCCGATTGAAGCGTCGTGGCCCGACGCAGCCGGGCCGCTCCGTCATGGCCGGGTTTGCTCCGGCCACAGGCGAGCCGACCCCGGGGGGCCGATGGCCGGGACATGTTCGGCGATGACGATTGGACCGGGCGAACTGGCAGGTGCCTACTCGGTCCCCCGGTTCCCCAGCGTCTGGGCCCAGCCGTGCGGGTCGGGGGCGGTGCCGTATTGGATGCCGACGATGGTGTCGTATAGTTTTTGGGTCAGGGCGCCGGTTTTGCCGTTGTTGATGGTGTAGCGCTCGCCTTTGTAGCCCAGCTCGCCGATCGGGGAGATGACGGCGGCGGTGCCGGTGCCCCACATTTCCAGGGTGCCAGCTTTGGCGGCGGCGATGACGTCGTCGATGGCGATCGGACGTTCGGACACGCGCAAGCCCCAGTCGCGCAGCAGCGTGAGGACGGAAGCTCGGGTGATGCCAGCCAGGATGGCGCCGTTCAGCGGCGGGGTGATCACCTCGTCGCCGATTTTCAGCATGATGTTCATGGTGCCGACCTCATCGAGGTATTTGTGTTCGACGCCGTCGAGCCACAACACCTGGGTATAGCCGGCCTTCTGGGCTTCCTCCGCGGCGAACAGGGAGGCAGCGTAGTTGCCGGCGGTCTTGGCGGCTCCCAGCCCGCCCTTCACAGCGCGGACATAGGTGTCCGAGGCCAGGATGCTGATCGGGTTCATGCCTTCTTTGTAGTAAGCGCCGACGGGTCCGGCGATCACGTAATACAGGTAGCTGTGCGAGGGATGGACGCCGAGGAAGGTCTCGGTGGCGATGACGGTGGGGCGAATATACAGCGAGGTGCCGGGCATCGACGGGACCCAGCGCTGATCGACCCGCACCAGGGTTCGGATCGAGTCCTCGACCATCGCGGGGTCTATTTCCGGGATGCAAAGGTAGTGCCCGGATGTGTTCAGGCGGCGGGCGTGGTCGGCGACGCGGAACAGGCGGATCTGGCCATCGGCGCCGCGGAATGCCTTCAACCCGTCGAAGATCGCCTGACCGTAGTGCAGGACGCAGGTGGCGGGGTCCAGGGTGAACGGCGCGTAGGGCTCGATCCGGGGGTTATGCCAGCCTTTTCCGTCGTCGTAATTCATCAGGAACATGTGGTCGGAGAACACTTTCCCGAATGCCAGCGTCTCATCAGCGGGGGTTGGCTTCGGTGTGGCGGTCCGGGTGATCGCGATCTGGTTCACAGGTGTCTCGTTATCTGAAGGGGCGTGTCGGGAAGCAGCCTACGATACCATGGCAGCGAAGGCCAATGCCCGTTATGGGCGGTGCCGTGGCTTGGGTGCAGCCGACTTGTGCCGGCGGAGGTTTGTTTATATAATATAATTATATCTTATACGAATTATATTGGGAATTTTAATGGGGATCGTGCCATTATCGGGACGCCGCCGTTGCGAAGGAACGAACACAGTGCCCAGATTACCTTGTCCGATGCGGTTTCTGGTCTATGGCGGTGGGCTGCTTTTCGCAGCGGCCTGGATGCGGCCGGCCGCCGCCCTGACGATCACGCCCTTCTTCGGGAGTTCGATCACCGGTGCGGCCAACGCGGCGCAGGTCGAAGGAGCGATCAACGCCGCCATCGGCACCATCGACTCGCTTTACTCCAACATCGGTTCGGTTGGGATCGTGTTCAGCCAGGCGTCCGGCGGATTTTTGGGGCAGAGCACCACTTCGGATTACAGCCTGGACTATGCCAGCTACGTCGCCGATCTGACGGCGGCGTCCCATCTTGAACCCGGGAACACGGTGCTGTCGTCCGCGGTCGCCAACCTGGCATCTGGGAACAAGCCGAACAGCGGCGGTGCGGTGCTGCTGACCTCGGCGGCTGCCCGCGTTGGGCTTGGGCTGTTCGGTGCGTCAGGCTGTTTCAACAGCGGCGGGGCGTTCGTAAACACCTGCGGTCAGAGCTTTGACGGTGTGGTCACACTCACCAACAGCTTCACGCTGAACTACGGCACGACCGCGGTGGCCGGGCAATACAGCGCGGTCCAGGCGGTCGAGCATGAGATCAACGAAATTCTGGGCGGCGGCGGCCGGGGGTCGGTGTTGAACGCGATCGCCGCGGGGAACACGGCTTACAATAATGACGTGGGGGCGCTGGACCTTTACCGTTATTCGGCACCGGGGGTTAAAAGCTTCAGTACGTCCAGCGGCGCCTCCTCCTATTTTTCGGTGGACGGCGGGGTCACCAGCATTATCGGGTGGAACCAGAACAGCAGCGGCGACTTCGCGGATTTCAACACCAACAGCAACATTCAATCGGCGTTCAGCAGCAGCGGCATCCTGACGCCATACACCGTGTTGTCGCCCGAGTTCGCGATGCTGGAGTCGCTTGGCTACAACGGCGTGGTGCCGGAGCCAGCCTCGCTGGCACTGCTGGCGACCGGGTTAGCCGGGCTGCGGGTGGTGCGGCGGCGGCGTGAGACGGTCCAGTAGCCAGGGTTCCGCCAGGCCGAGGCCGCGCACCCTGACTCCGTTCGGCAGGTCGGCCTGATAGGACAGGTGATGATGGCCGTGAACGATCAGCGACGCGCCGCAGGTTTTGGCCAGAGCATCGATCGCCGCATAGCCATGCGGGTGGCTGGACGGGGCCTCGTGCGAGACCAGGATGTCGAAGCGTTGCTCGGCCAGATAGTCGAAATCCTCGGGGAAAATCGTGTCGCGGTGGAACAGCGGCAGGCCGCCTCGCCACCGTTCGTGTGGTTGCAAGGTCGCCTGGAATGCTGCCCTGGTCCTGAACGACGGCGGTTCGTCGGGTTGCCACACCCGGGGCTTGAACACGCCGGGCAGACCGGCGATCCGCACCAGGCCGATGGTGGTCACCCGTAGGCCCAGGTCGCCGGGGTGACGGGTCAGGTTGTCGTAGGTCGCCGCTGTTTCGGTGTCGTGGTTGCCAAGGATCCAGCGCACGTCCCAGCCGCGGTCGATGGCCGGGGCGAAAATGTCACCCAGCGGCGCCGGCAGATCGCAGTCCCCGAGCAGGATGAGGGTGCCGGGGGTCAGGGCGGCGCAGGCGCGCAGGATCGGAGTAAAATTCCGGTGCGGGTCGCCGGCGAACAGGATTTTCGACCTGTTACCCAATCGCCGCTTCCACCCAGCGTGCCCAGGCCAAAACGGCGCGGTCGTCGCCGCGGCGCCCGACGATCTGGATGCCCAGCGGCAGGCCGTTCGGGCCGGTGCCGGCGGGGACGGTGACGCAGGGGACGTGCAGTGCCGTCCAAATGGCGTTGAACGCGGGGTCACCGGTCCACTCCAAACCCTTTGGAGCTTCGCCGGGGGCTGATGGGGTTACCAGGATGTCCAGACCGTCCATCGCGCTGGGAAACGCGCGTTGGGTAGATGCAAATACCTCGTAGGCGTTTTCCAGGGCTGCCGGGGTTTGGTTCAGGCCGAAGGTCAGGCGCTCGCGCAGGACCTCGCTGATTTGGTCTGGATGGTGGGCGAGTTCCCAACCCAGGGCGCGGGCGCTTTCATTGTTCATGATGATGGGGTGGGCATCGGTCAGGGCGTTGAAGGCGGCCGGCAATTCGCGGTGGGTGACCGACGCGCCGGTTCGGCTGAGTGCCTCGGTCACGCGGTCCATCAGGGCATGGGTTTCCGGGGCCGCCATGTTCCAGACCGGGGAGCGGCAGATGCCGATGCGCGGGGGTGGGCCGGGTTTCGCGTCGGGGTCGCCGAGGTCACGGCCGGAGACGGCGCCGGCGAACAGCGCGCAGTCGGCGACGGTGCGGGCGATGACTCCGACCGTGTCCAGGCTGTCGGACATCAGCTTCATGCCGATGCGGCTGATCATTCCGTAGGTGGGCTTGTAGCCGACGACGCCGCAGAAGGCGGCCGGGCGGATGATGCTGCCGGCGGTCTGCGTGCCGTAGGCCAGCGGAAACAGGCCGGCGCCGACCCCAGCGGCGGAACCGGAGGATGATCCGCCGGGGGTGTGGCCGGGATTGGCCGGGTTCATCGTTGGGCCGGGTTTGCGGGTGGCGAACTCGGTGGTGACGGTCTTGCCAATCACCACGCCGCCGGCCGCGCGCGCCCAGGCGACCGGGGCTGAATCAGCTTTGGGATGCCATCCGGCCCAGATGGGGGAGCCGTATTGGCTGGGCATGTCGGCGGTGTCGAGGACGTCCTTCACGCCGATCGGGATGCCCCGCAGCGGCCCCGGCCTCGCGGCAGCCGCCGCTGTTCGGGCCTGAT
>JAYUEJ010000791.1:0-3058 GCA_043739265.1 Rhodopila sp.
ATGGCAATTTATATGGGCGCTGGTCCATCGGTCATGTATGCGGCGCAAGCTCTCGAGGCTTACGATCAGTTCCGCGCCAAGGCAGATACCGCGAGCCGCTAAATCGCCGACGGGCAAAGCGGCCGCGGAGGCTGGGAGGTCGCAGAGAACAATTCCAATGCACGCCCGGGGAAAGACTGGCCGATGGATCGTCTCGCCTGGCAAAGCGGCTGTCCGGTTGGTGGTGATGGTCGGCGTCCGCGCTCACCCATGATCCGCCGCGATCCACCCCCGAATGATCCCCAAAGTCGTGTCCGGATGCCGATCCACCAACTGCGTCACCTTGCGGATCGACGACGCCCGCAACTGCCCCTGGATATTGCTCATCGTCACAGTATCGTCATCGTCCTCCTCGACCCCGACCGGCCTGGCACCGCCGCCGGAATGCCCAATCCCCAACCCACCGCCGGATCGTGGCTGCCCGATCCCCGGGTTCGCAATCTCCCCAACCGCCCCACCGGCAACCGTCACGCTCCCCGGCGCTTTGTTCAGCGCGGCGAAAATCGACCGAGCCGTCAGGATGACGATTCCGAAACCGACCACACCGAACGCGATCATCTGCACGAACGTCACCAGGTCGCCGTTCCCCTTGCCTGGCCGGACCAAAGGCGAGGCCTCCGCCGCGTCCAAAACGGCGACGAACGGCATGCTGACGACATCCAGCCGGTCGCCCCGCTTCTCATCGAAGCCGACCGCGCTTTTCACCAGTTTCTCGATCTGGTCCAGTTGCGCCTGGTCGCGCGCCTTCCAGGTACGCTTGCCATCCGCCGCGACCTCATCGACGCCATCGACCATCACCGCCAGGGTGATCCGCTCCACCCGGGGCTGATCGTGAACGATCGCCCGCACGGTTTTGCCGATTTCATAATTCGTCGTTTCTTCCTGGCGACCGTCCTGGCTGCCACTGACGGCCGCGCCCGCGTCGGCATTCGGCAAATTGTTCTGCAACGACACCGGACCCGTCTTGTCCGTCGTCTTGGCGTTCGACGTCACGTTCTGCGTGCTGCGCACCACCGACCCATCCGGGTCGAACTTTTCCTGAGTCTCATTCACCTTGTCGAAATTCATCCGGATCGACGCTTCCGCATGCACATGGCCCGATCCCAGGCTGCGCTCCAGCATCAATTCCACCGCCTGCGCCAGTCGGGTTTCGGTCTTCTGGCGCAGCTCTTCCTCCATCGCCGACTTCGCGCGCGGGTCGTTGCCGTCGCCGCCCTGGAACAGCAGATGCAGGTTGGAATCCACCACGGTCACGTCCTGAGGCCGCAATCCCGGCGCCCCGGCGGCGACCAGGTTGACCACCGACTGAATGGCCTCCGGCGTCAGCGTCTGGCGTCCGGGGACGGTCAGCATCACGCTCGCGCGGGCGTGCTGACGCTCATGCTCGAACGGCTGCCGGTGCGGCAGGACAAGATGGACGCGGGCATGGGTGATGCCACGAACCGACACGATCGTGCGGGCGAGTTCGCCTTCCAGCGCGCGCGTCAGCTTCACCTGCTGGTCGAAATCGGTCACCGCCAGATCGTTACCGCGGTCAAAAATTTCGTATCCGGTGATGCCGCCGGCGGTCCGGCCGTTCGCGGCCAGCAGCGTGCGGGCGGTCGCCAGGTCGCTGTCGGGGACGAAAACCTGGCCGCCGTCCAGCCGGTATGGGATTTTCCGCCCGGTCAGTTCCGCCGCGATCTGCTGGGCGCTTTGCGCATCCATATCCGACGCCAGCACCGCCATCCGGGACCGGTTTGGCCCTTGCACCTCCAACCAGACGAACGCGCCGAGGATGCCCAGGGTCACGCCGGCAAGCATGGCGACCCGCACCATGCCGAGCTTCCGGATACTGTCGATGAAGCCTTTCATGCGGGGTGCCCGGATTCCAATGCCAGTCAGAGTGTTAGCGGCAAAAGCTTACCGATCGGTTAACGCCCGGGCTTGCGTTGCATTCCCTGGTCGGGCTTGCTTCGGGGCAACGGCGGGGAAACCGGGCTGGATGGTTCCTGTCATTCCGAACAGGCGACAAAAGCAGGGGGCAATTATGCGGACAGCAATGGCCTGGGGACTGGCGTTGGCATTTGGCGGCGGCGGCGCGGCCCGGGCCGATCCCATTCCCGCGGTACAATCGTCGAGCAACATGACGATCATTGGCCACAGCGACCTGAACGGTGCCGGCAAAGGCGGCGAGGGGCTGGCTCTGCGGCAGTATCCGGACGGGCGGCGGGTGCTGTTCCTGGCTCATGAATCGGCGCCGATGTGCGTCAGCGTGATCGACGTGACGAAGCCGGTCTCCGGCCTATTTGCGCAGTCGTGCGGGTTGATAACGTATAGGAGTAGAAAAAATAGCACCGCGACTGTGGGAATAAGTTCGAGCATGTTAATCTCCAATCCCTAACGCGGAAAGAAACGCCATCGCTTCGTCGGCCTCGGCTTGTGCTTTCGCGCGCTTTGCCGCTACACGTTCGTCTATATCCCGCGAAAGCGCCGCGCCGAAAGCCTCAAGCATGTGCTGCGTAGGTGCGGCGGACGTCCCGATCTTTGGCGATGGTGTCCGCTGACGTTCTTGTAGGATTTTAACCAGCGTTGCCATGCCTACCGCGTCAGGACGAATAAGGACGCTGTGGGCGCCCTTTTCATCTGCGAAGTGTAGTTTCAACCGATGCTCTGATGTGGTGGAGCGGGTGTCGGCTGAAACGTAGGTTATGTAACAGGTGCCGGACGGGGCTGGAGTCATGCCGGCTTCCTCCCGTGAAGGTTAGCGTAGCCAATCCCCTCACGACGAATACGCGACGCTTCGAGTTGGTAGTGGTCGCGGGTGTATATCGGGTGGGAACGGATTGTGCGGATGCCTTCTGCCTCACGTAAGGCGATTATGGCGGCGGCTGCGCGTTTGATTTGTTTACGAGTCATGAGCGTTATCCGTGTAAAAAGTGAACGAGAAGGACTGCGAAAGCAAAGCCTGCGCCGTGCTGTCACCGGCTTGCCGTCGCCCCAGAACAGGTCGGGCTTGAGGGTGAAGCGGACTTCGATG
>JAYUEJ010000792.1:0-3055 GCA_043739265.1 Rhodopila sp.
GGTCACACGCGATCAAGCCCCAGCGCGGGGTCACACGCGATCAAGCGCCAGCGCGGCGGCGTCTCTCAGGATCGCCTGCGCGGCGGCGGTGAACGACCCATCCGGCTGGTGCAGCACAAGGCCCGGCATCACCTGCATCGGGCTGCGGGCGCTTTTCACGCCCCGTAGCAGGATCAGCCTGGCCGGCCGTCCGGCCTTGGGCCAAAGCGGAAAAAGCACCGTGCATGGGCATCCGCATCCGCCCATCGCCGTCAGGCAGGCGGCAACCATTCCCGCCGGCACGATCAGTGTCAGGCTGCCCCGATGACGCAGCGGACGGCTGAGGCATTCGATCCACGCCTGCATCAACGGCGCCGAACCGCGCTTGGCGGTCTCCCGTTCGGCGACCGGCGAGGCCGAACCGCCCTGCTGATGATAAGGCGGATTGGCCATCGCGTGATCGAACCGGGCATGATCGAATTGGGCATGATCATTCGGAAATGCGAACGCGGCGTCCTCGATACGATCCGTTATAATCTCGATGCCGGTCAGCCGGTTGCTCCGGACGTTGGCCGCGGCCAGTCCCGCCATGGCCGGGTCGATTTCCACCCCGGTGCCATGCACGCCGGGAACCCGAACCCCCAGGCATAGCAGGCCGGCTCCGGCACCGGTGCCGGCTTCCAGCACGCGTTCCCCCGGCCGAGCCGGAACCGATGCCGCCAGCAGCACCGGCTCGATACCACTACGAAAGCCGGTGGCGGGTTGGCTGTAGAGGACACGGCCGCCCAGCAAATGGCCGTGCGTGATCACCACTCGCCGGCGTCTCGCAAGATTTGGCAGGCGCGGGGAAAATCATCGGCGCTGACCACAAGTCGGCGTGGAATCGCGCCCGCGCTGCCTTCCAGCACACTGGTATGGTTATCGAACAGCACCGCCTCGATGCCCGCATCCGCCAGCAGGGCGGTCAGAAATGACAGTCTGACCGGATTATTTGAGATGACGACCACGCGCATTCCGCGATCGTGTGCCGGATGGTTCTTTCACGCAACAGGCCGGACAGACGGACATCAGCCGAACCGGTGGAGCCGTGCGCCTTGATTTGGCTGGACTATCCCACCAAATCGTTCATTCATGTGTTCGGTGACCTGATGATCCGGACCAACCGGATCGTCAGGGCGGCTTGACCCGATTTGGGTGCCGCCGATATGAAGACCACCCATAGGAAAGTCGGGAGAACCAGTTGGGCGGCGTCGCCAGTCCCCTTGATGCAGGCATGCCGCGCGTGTCCGGTTCAACCGAACACCCCGGCGAAGATGCCCTGTCGGCCTTGGTCCGCCTCGTGGAGGAGGACCTGGAAGCCTGCAACCGCGTCATCGTCGCCAGGATGGACAGCCCCGTCTCGCTGATCCCGCAGCTCGCCGCGCATCTCGTTGCCGCCGGCGGCAAGCGTCTGCGCCCACTGCTGACGCTCGCCGCATCCCGTCTGTGCGGCTATCCCGGCCCAAAGGATGGCACCAGCGGCGGGGCCCGCCATGTCGAACTCGCCGCCTGTGTCGAATTCATTCATACCGCCACCCTGCTGCATGACGACGTGGTGGATGAAAGCCAGCTTCGCCGCGGCCTGGCCTCGGCCAACGCCGTCTTCGGCAACAAGGCGTCGGTGCTGGTGGGCGATTTCCTGTTCGCCCGCGCGTTCCAGTTGATGGTCGATGACGGGTCGCTGCGAGTCCTCGCCATCCTGTCGAAAGCCGCGGCGACCATCGCCGAGGGCGAGGTTTTGCAACTCGTGACGCAGAACGACCTGTCCACCAGCGAATCGCGCTACCTGGAGGTGATCCAGGGCAAGACAGCCGCGCTGTTCGCCGCCGCCTGCCAGATCGGGGCCGTCGTCGCCGGTCGCCCGGAACCGGAAGAATCCGCCCTCGCGGAATACGGCATGAAGCTGGGCATTGCCTTTCAGCTTGTCGATGATGCGCTGGATTACGTCGCCGACCAGGCCACGCTGGGCAAGACCATCGGCGACGATTTCCGTGAAGGCAAGATCACCTTGCCGGTCCTGGTGGCATTCGCCGCCGGCAACGCGGTGGAAAAAACGTTCTGGCTGCGTACGATCGAGCAACTCGAACAGACCGACTCAGACCTGGACCATGCCATGCGGCTGATCGCCGGTCACGGTGCGATCCAGGTCACCCTCGAGCGCGCCCAGCGCTTTGTGCAGCAGGCCAAAACCGCCCTGATGGCCTTCCCGGACAGCCCGATCCGGAGGGCACTCGCCGATATCGCCGATTACACGGTGCAGCGGCTGCGGTAAGCGCGAAGCGGCATGGACCCGGGGCAATCGGGTGAACGCCAGGGGCGATCAGGTGAACCAGGAAGTTGGAACGCCAGGTCGCCAAGGCCCCCACCCCGGCCCGGTGCGAACCGATGCGCCTCGTGCCGCGGACTGAACATTTTGACTCCGCGAAACTCCGCGTCAGCTTGATGACTTTCTTGCACACGGCACCAACGACCCGCCGTTGCCCGGGAAGGTGAAACAACCCGACTGCAACAGATAACGCTATAAGAGCCTAAGAGATCCCCCCGATTGCCCCGGTCAGGGCCCGCCGAGGTCTGTTCAGCCTGACCGGGAATGGGCCTTCCATCCGAGGCAATCCGTCGCGCCAGTACTCACCGATTCACCGCCTGGTTCCTGCGTGTCGGCCCGGGCCAGGTCACCTTCAGGAGCCGCCTGTTTGCCCTCGACAGGCTCGTTGAGCGGCTACCCGGGTATGGGCTGCGCCGCGGGTTCCGGCCGGAAACGATATATAGTCTGGAGCAGCCACTCCAGCCCGGCGAATTGCCAGGGGCGAGGCCAGCCGTATCAGCGGACTAAAGGGGCACAGCACCCCGGACGTTCTGGCGACGCTGACAGCGGATGGCATCATCGGGTCGGAAACGCCGCAACGGCCGGTTGCCCTGCGTTGTTCCCTGAATGCGACCAAAATTCTGTTTCCCGAAACCTGAATGCCCGCTTCGTCAGGCAACGGCACAGGCGTGCCTCACCAGCCCCGCGTCCAGCAACCATCCAAGACCGAAC
>JAYUEJ010000793.1:0-3046 GCA_043739265.1 Rhodopila sp.
GTGATGGCAACCGATCTACGCGCATCGTTGTCACTGATCCTGGCTGGACTGGCCGCGCAGGGCGAAACCATCGTGAACCGCGTCTATCACCTGGATCGCGGGTATGAAGCCGTCGAGCAGAAGCTGGCCGCATGCGGCGCGGATATCGAACGAATTCCTGGCTGAAGGACAGACACAGATGCGTATCGATGCCATTGCCATCGGCAAAAACCCACCTGACGACGTTAACGTCATCATTGAGGTTGCCATTGGCGGCGAGCCGATCAAATACGAAATGGACAAGGAAGCCGGCACGCTGGTGGTTGACCGGTTTCTTTATACGCCGATGCGGTACCCCGGAAACTACGGCTTCGTGCCGCATACCCTGTCGGATGACGGCGACCCCATCGACGTGCTTGTGGCGAATACTCGCCCGATCATACCCGGCGCGGTGATCAATGTTCGTCCGGTCGGCGTTCTGAAGATGATGGACGAGAGCGGCGGCGACGAAAAGATCATCGCCGTGCCGTCGCCGAATCTGACCCAGCGCTACAAGGACGTGCACAACTATACCGACCTGCCGGCCATCACCCTGGAACAGATCCGGCATTTCTTTGAGCATTACAAGGATCTGGAACCCGGCAAATGGGTAAAGGTCGAGGGTTGGGGCGATGCCGATGAGGCGAAGGCTCTGATCATGGAAGCAATCCAACGGGCGCTGGGCAAGTAAGCGCGACCCGGTCGAGAAACGTTCGCCGAAAGTCGCCAATCGTCTGGCGATCCGAGTCCGGCAAGGGCTTCAAGGTCCCTCCCCGGCGCTGGGTCACGGAGCGAACTTTCGCCTCGCTCAGTCGCTGCCGCCGGCTGGCGGGGATCAGGCAGTCCTAATCCGTAACGATTTGGCATCTATCAGGCTTGCATCGATCCGGCTGATGCTGAGTCAGTCGTGCAATTCCAAATAAGACCTTTCGGACGGACTCTGAGAGCCATAAATTGCTACCGACCATCGATAATATCAGTGATTGATTTGGCGATAAAATGGGTCACGACGACGGCGTTGCGAGCCTTTGGCGAATCGCGTTGAAGTAATACAGTAGCTTGAAAATTATCAGCCTGAAATGCACCGGGGACGGCCGGAACACGTCGCCTGACAGCATCGACAGCACCGCTTCCTGCAACCGCAGAAAGTTGCGGGGATTCATAAACAGATCGCGTAGCGCCGGTTGATTCATGCGGTAGATGAACCAGGCAAAGCGGTCGATCCCGCGTCGCACATCCGCATCGAACCGGCCGAGCGCCCGGGTGGCTTTTCTCGGTTCCCGCAGCACGGTGGTGACGGTAGCGGCGGCGCGGAAAGCGCTGTTCATGGCGAGGTAAACCCCGGTCGAGAACACCGGATCGATGAAGGCATAGGAGTCGCCGACCAACAGATAGTTGCCCCCGACCATCGTGCGTGCACGGTACGAGTAGTTGCCCGTGGCGATCGCCGGGCCGGTCAACGTGGCGCTCGCCAGTCGCTCCTGCAGCGCCGGTGACCGCGCGATCGTCTGATGGAAGAATGTGGTGACGTCGGTCCCCCGCGTTTTCAGGTAGTCGGGCGGGCAGACCGCGCCGATGCTGGTGGTGCCGTCCGCGAGCGGGATGAACCAGAACCAGCCCTTGTCGAACCAGAAGATACTGATATTGCCCTCGGCGCGACCGGATTGCCGGCGGGCGCCGGTGAAGTGCCCATAAACCGCGGCGCTGGCGTGGCGCTTGTTGCGGTCCTTCAGCCCCAACTTGTTGGCGACGAGGGTATCCCGTCCGGTGGCATCGACGAGGAACCGGGCGCTCCATCGTCGTTCCTGTCCCGCAGGGTCCTTGGCGGTGACCGCAACACCATCGGCATGATCGAGATCAAGTTCGGTGACGCGCCAGCCCTCGGTCACCCGAGCGCCTTTTGCCGCCGCGTTACGGATCAGGATGAGGTCGAGGTCGGATCGCCGGACCTGAAAAGAGGAAGGCAGGCTCTTATCCCAGGCATCCCCGAACTGGAATGCCACGGTGCGCCGGTGGATTGGCGAAAAAAAATCAACGCCCCATTTTGGCAGACCAATCCGCTCGATCTGGGAAGTGACGCCCAGGCGCTCAAACAGAGGTAGATTAAACGGAAGCAGGCTCTCGCCAATGTGGAAGCGCGGATGCACGTCCTTCTCAATAAGCACGACGTCAATCCCGCGCTCGGCCAGCAATGCGGCGATAGTGGAGCCGGCCGGTCCACCGCCGACGACTAACACCTCACAGGAGTTGGTGCTGCGATCCGCCGACGATTCGGACTTTAGTTGTTGCCCCAACTTGCGCTCTCCCAGTGACTGCCTATCCTGTGTGATCATAAAGTGTATTACAGCCAAAACGTCTGGCGCGTGGCATTAGTGCGCCTCCGCCCAGGTTCGCCCGATCCCGGTTGCCACCACAAGCGGCACCGACAATACCACGGCGCTTTCCATCACGGTCCGAACCACGCCGGCGAGCGCCTCGGCTTCACTGGCCGGCGCCTCGAACAGCAACTCATCATGAACTTGCAACAACAGCCGTGATTTAAGCCCCTGCGCCGACAACACAGCGGGCAGCGCGACCATTGCCCGTTTGATGATATCAGCGGCCCCGCCTTGCAGGGGCGCATTGATCGCCTGCCTTTCCGCATAAGCCCGCCGAGCGCCGTTCTTATCCGCGATTCCGGGCACCCAGCACCGGCGTCCGAACGGCGAAACCACGTATCCCCTGGCCCGAGCCTCTTCTTTCGTCCGTTCCATATATAGCCGGATTCCCGGATACCGCTCAAAGTAACGATCAATGTAGCCGCGAGCCTCACCCGGCGACACGCCAAGCTGGCGCGCCAACCCGAACCCGGAAATTCCGTAAATAATCCCGAAATTAATCGCTTTTGCCCGCCGCCGCGTCATCGGGTCCATACCCGCCATCGGCACCCCGAACACCTCGCTGGCGGTGCGAGCATGAATATCCTCGCCCTTGGCGAAACTTTCCTTCAGAACCGGCAGATCCGCGACATGCGCCAACAGCCGCAACT
>JAYUEJ010000794.1:0-3045 GCA_043739265.1 Rhodopila sp.
GCCCGAAAAACCGTCAGCCCTTCACATCGAGCAATTCGACATCGAACATCAGCGTGGCGTTCGGGGGAATGACGCCGCCGGCCCCGCGGGCGCCGTAACCGAGTTCGGCAGGAATAATGAGGGTACGCTTGCCGCCCACCTTCATGGTGGCGACTCCCTCGTCCCAGCCCTTGATGACGTGACCCAAACCGATGGGAAATTCGAACGGCCGGCCACGGTCCAGTGAACTGTCGAATTTCGCACCCTTGGCGCCGTTTTCATAGACCCAGCCGGTATAGTGCATGATGCAGGTTTGGCCGGTTTTTGGCGTCACGCCGCTGCCGACGACGCTGTCCTCGATTTGTAGGCCTGATGGTGTCGTAATCATTTTGCCGATGTCCCGGGTTAGTGCTGTTGTGGGGGCGGCGGCGGCAAGAAGGCCAATCGATACGGTCGCCAAGGCGAACAAAATCGCGCCGCGCGCACCCTGAAAACCCCGCATCCCGTGCCTCCCTGTAACCGTTCGCCTGAGCGCGAAAGGCGTTGATAGCGTATCCGTCGATGCGCTCCTACGCCCTTTCTGATGGCGGCGATCGCCTGCGTGCGCCCCAACCATCCTTCCTGGCATGGCGATGCCACGAAGCCGCTACGCGGATTGCACACCACCCACGCCTTGCTTAGACTTACCGGTCAGTAGGAGGGATACATCCATGGATCTTCGGTTCACCCCGCAAGAGCGCGCCTTTCGTGAGGAAGTGCGCACGTTTATCCGCGAAAACCTGCCCGCGGATACACGCGACCGTATGAAACTCGGGCATCCGCCGCGCAAGGAAGACACCATTCGGTGGCAGCGAATCCTCAACGCCAAGGGCTGGGCGGCGCTGTCCTGGCCCAAGGAATGGGGCGGCCCGGGTTGGACCGCGATCCAGAAGATGATCTTCCTCGAAGAGAACCTCATGGCCCCGGCGCCGGAGCTGCTGTCCTTTAACATTACCATGCTGGGGCCGGTGCTGATTCAATTTGGCACTGAAGAGCAGAAGAAGCGCTTCCTGCCCCGCGCCGCCAATCTGGACGATTGGTGGTGCCAGGGCTTCTCGGAACCGGGCGCCGGGTCCGATTTGGCCTCGCTGAAAACGGCGGCGAAGCTGGACGGCGATCATTACGTGGTGAACGGGCAGAAGATCTGGACCTCCACCGCGCATAACGCCGACTGGTGTTTTGTCCTGGTGCGCACCGATCCGAATGCCCGCAAGCGGCAGGAAGGCATTTCGTTTCTGCTGGTCGATATGAAGACGCCGGGTATCACGGTTCGCCCGATCATCTCGATCGATGGTGGCCATCACCTGAACGAGGTGTTTTTCGACGACGTGCGCGTGCCGGTGTCGATGCGCATCCATACCGAGAACAAAGGCTGGGATGTCGCGAAATACCTGCTCGGCAACGAACGCACCGGCATCGCCCGGCTGGGCAAATCGCGCGAACGGGTGAATGCCGCGGTCGATATGGCGCGCGAGGTCAATTTCGGCGGCAAGCCGCTGATCCAGGATCAGATTTTCCGCCAGCGGGTCGCGCAGTTGCAGGTCGATATGAAGGCGCTGGAGATCACTCAGTATCGTGTCGTCTCCGCCTTCGACAAAGCCAAGGGCGCCGGCAAGCCGGACCCGTTATCTTCGGTGCTGAAAGTAAAGGGCACCGAACTGTTGCAGGCCACGTCGGAACTGGCGGTCGATGTCGCCGGTCCGATGGCCACGCCGATCTGGGCGCAGGAACTCGCAGCGATGAATGAACCGGATGAGCTGATGGAAGCCGGCAGCGCCGGGACCGGCAGCTATCTTATGCTGCGGGCTGCCTCGATCTACGGCGGCACGAATGAGATCCAGAAGAATATCCTCACCAAAGCGGTATTGGGGCTGTAATGGACTTTGAACCTTCCGACGATCAGCGCCTGCTGGTCGAGAGCGTGAGCCGCATGCTTGGCGACACGTATGGTTTCGCTCAGCGCAAGGGTTATATGGCCCTGAAGGAGGGCTATTCGCCCGATGTCTGGTCGAAGTTCGCCGAACAGGGGCTGCTGGGGCTGCCGTTCGCCGAGGAATACGGCGGGTTCGGCGGCGGCGCGCAGGACGTCATGCTGGTGATGCAGGCGTTTGGCCGCGTGCTGGTGCTGGAACCGTATTTCCCGACGGTCGTGCTGGCGGGGACGGCGTTGAATGTCGCCGGGTCGGCGGCACAGAAGGCCGCGTTGCTGCCGGCGATCGCCGAGGGCAGCCTGAAAATGGCGTTCGCGCACGGCGAACGGCAGGCAAGGTATGACCTGACGGATGTGGTGACAACCGCAAAGCGTAATGGTTCGGGCTGGGTGCTGGACGGATCGAAAACGGTCGTTTCGCATGGTGAGGCCGCGGACAAGATCATCGTCAGTGCCAGGACCAGCGGCGAACGTTACGATGAAGATGGTTTGACGCTGTTTATCGTGGACGCCGGCGCATCGGGCGTCGCTCGGCGTGGATACGTTAGTCGTGACGATACGCGGGCGGCGGATATTTCACTGTCCAACGTTACCGATGCCGATGTGCTGGGTGAAGTCGGGAACGGGCTGGCGATACTTCAGCGAGTCATCGAAGCCGGAATCGCCGCCACCGCCGGGGAAACCGTCGGCGCGATGGAAGCGATGAACGAGATGACGCTGGAATACAGCAAAACCCGCGTTCAGTTCGGCAATCCGATCGGCTCGTATCAGGTGGTACAGCACCGGTTGGCGGACATGTTCATGGCGCAGGAGCAAGGCCGCAGCATGGCGATGCTGGCGACCATGTCGATCGACAACCCCGATGAGGCGTCGCGCGCGCATGATATCGCGCTGGCGAAGGTGGGGATCGGGCAGGCCGGGCGGTATGTCTCGCAAAGTGCCGTGCAGATGCATGGCGGCATCGGCATGACCGAGGAATACGCCGTCGGCCACTACTTCCGGCGGTGTATGGTGATCGAACGGCTGTTTGGCGACCCGGCTTACTACCTGAACAAGCTGGCGGCGGAGGTGGGTTAATCGGGACGCCTCCGGTCGCG
>JAYUEJ010000795.1:0-9152 GCA_043739265.1 Rhodopila sp.
TCCGCTACGGAAGCGGGCGGCTGGCTGGCGCGAACCTATGCGTCGTTTCCAGAGCAGTTGATCGGCAAGTATTTCGCGGTGCGCGGGACGCATTTGAAAGATGCGGCGACGCCCCATCGGATCACCCTGACGCTGGACGCGGGTTTGGCGTTCGGGACCGGCGAGCATGGCTCCACCCGAGGCTGTCTGGTGGCACTGGAAAGCGTGGCGCGGCGGCGGCCGCGGCGGATTCTGGATATGGGCACCGGGTCGGGGATCCTGGCGATGGCCGCGGCTCGATTGTTAAACCGAAACGTTTTGGCGACGGATATCGATCCCTGGTCGGTACGGGTGGCGGCGGAGAATGCTGCGATGAACGGGGTGGCGCATCTGGTGACGGTTCGGCTGGCGGATGGTTGGCGCGATCCGTTCGTATGCGGCCGCGGGCCATACGATCTGGTGTTCGCCAATATCCTGGCGCGGCCGTTAAGTTTGATGGCGCGGGATTTGGCGCTGCATTTGGCGCCGGGCGGGACGGCGATCCTGGCCGGGTTGCTGGCCAATCAGGCGCGTTGGGTGCTGGCGGCGCATCGTGCCCGGGGGCTGCGGTTGGAACGGATGCTGCCGCAGGGCGCCTGGACCACCATCGTGATGCGCAAGGCCGCCGCCGCTTGCTGAAAGCCGGCGCTTGTGAGTAACAGGTAACGAAACTGGGCATGCAGACGGTGCAAGACGTCGGACTCACGGACGAACGCAAACAGGAAGACCGATGCCATTCATCCGAACGGGTAGCGTGTTGCATTGATCCGCTTGCGCCGGAGTTTCCGTTTCTTTTGATACTTAACTGCCGCCTGTAGTGGAGAAAACGATCTGATGGATGGTTCGAACATTCCGGCCTCGGCCGGCAAGGGATTGGCCAAAACCCCGGGCGCCCTGGCGGGGATCAAGGTCATCGACCTGACCCGCGTCCTCGGCGGGCCGTACTGCACCATGATCCTGTCAGACCACGGCGCGGACGTGATCAAGATCGAACCGCCGCAGGGAGACGAGGTCCGTGACTGGGGCCCGCCGTTCCACGAAGGCGACGCCAGCTATTTTATCGGCGTCAATCGCAACAAGCGGGCGATCGCGCTCGATCTGGGCAAGCCGGAAGGCAAGGCGGTGTTGCTGCGCCTGCTGGAAGGCGCGGATGTGCTGATCGAAAACTTCAAGCCGGGCGCCATGGAAAAATGGGGACTTGGGTATGGCGACGTGTTGGCGCCGCGCTTCCCCGGGCTGATCCATTGCCGGGTTTCCGGCTTCGGCGGCGACGGACCATTGGGTGGTTTGCCCGGATACGACGCCATCCTGCAGGCGATGACCGGCCTGATGAGTGTCAACGGCGATGACACCACCGGCCCGATGCGGATGGGCAGCGCCGTGGTCGATATGGGGACCGGGCTTTATGCCGCCATCGGCATCCTGATGGCGCTGCATGAACGTGGACACTCCGGCCAGGGGCAATACCTCGACATGACTTTGTACGACTGCGGGATGGCACTGCTGCACCCCCAGGCGGCCAATTTCTTTCTCAATGGCAAGCGGCCGGCCGGTACCGGCAACCCGCATCCAAATTTGGTGCCGTACGACAAATACCCAACCCGGACCTGCGACATCTTCATCGCCAGCGGCAACAACGGGCAATTTCGGAAGCTGTGCGAGATGATCGGCCGGCCCGGGATGGCGGACGATCCCCGATTCGCCAACAACGGTGAGCGCAACGTCAACCGGGTGGCGCTGACGCTGGCCCTGGCGGCGGCGTTCGCCGATCAGGACGGCAACGAACTGTCGTCGCGGCTGATCCGGGCCGGCGTCCCGGCTGGACCGGTGCTGGCGGTGGATGAGGCCACGGCGGCGCCGCATACCGCACATCGGGAGATGGTGACCGAACTGGACTGGTACAAAGGCATAGGCACCCCGATCAAATTCAGCCGCACTAAAGGCGGCACGCGCCGTCCGCCGCCGAAATTCAACGAGCATGGGACGGAGGTTTTGACCCAGCATGGCTACTCCCAAAGCGAAATCGATGCGCTGCGTAACGCCGGCGTGCTGCCGGTCAAACGGCGGGTTTGATTGAGCGTCCCGATGTGGCCGCTCGATCTGCCGGCAAGCGACGTGCTGAAACTGCCCGGGGAAACCGTGATCCCCTGGGCGGTGTTCGATCCGGTTTGGTATCTTCATCGCTACCCCGAGGTCGCACCTGTCGTCGGCGGAGAAGATCCTGAGGCTACACTTCGCTATTACCTGGAGGTTGGCCAGGCACAGGGGCATTCGCCGAACCGCATGTTCGATGAACCGTGGCACCGGACGATGTATCCCCAAATCGACGAGCGGGTGCGGGCGGAACAGGTTGCGTCTGCCTTCGACGCCTATTGCCGACGCGGCGCGCTGGACCGGTCGGCGCACTGGTTGTTCGATGAACTGGCCTATCGCGACCGCTATCCGGACCTGACGAATGAGGTTCTCGCCGCATTCGAAATCTTCAACGGCTACGATCACTATCTGCGGCATGGGATCGAGGAAGACCGTATCGCGCACCCGTTGTTCGATCCGAACATTTATGTGGCGCATTTCGATTTGGCCGATGCCGCTTCCATCCGTCAGGGTGGCGTGTTCCAGCATTACTTGGCCCGTATCGAATCCGCGGAGCCGGAGCTGAGCACATCGATCTATTTCGATCCGGCCTGGTATCTGAAAAAATATCCCGGCGTGGCGCGGGAAATCGCTGCGAAACGCTGGAAATGCGCGCTGCATCATTACCTTTGTAATGACACGCCAACCGCGTTCGATCCGTCGGACAGCTTTTCGGAAAGCTGGTACCTGGCGCGCGATCCGGGATTGCAGGCGGTTGTTTCCGCTGGAAGTTTTCGTAACGGATATATGCATTTCCTGCGTTTCGGCGTGTCGGAACGGCGATCTCCGGCGCCGTCGATCGATCTGGCCTGGTATGCCAACCAGCCAGCCGTGCGGGCCGACCTGGATCAGGCACGCGCCCCGGATGCATTTTCTCACTGGCTGACCATCGGCGGACAATCAGGGCTTGCCTCCGCCGAACCAGCCTCGGAAAGAATGACCGACGCGCAGGCTCGGGCTGTAATGAGGCAGACGGCGACCGCGCTGCTGCCGATCGCCGGACGCTTCGGCTTTCGTTTCGAATGCCGGAACACGCCGGTCGTCAGCGTCGTCATGGTGGTGCGCGACGGCTTTGCGACGACCATGGCGACCATCGCCTCGCTGCGCGCGAACACCGCGGCTGACATGGAGCTGATCGTTATCGATCGCGGGTCGGACGACGAAACAACCTGCATCGGCCACTATGTCCAGGGCGCGAAAATCGTTCGGTTTGATAGCGATATCGGATGGTCGCACGCCGCCGATGCGGGCCGCCAGCTTGCCGGTGCAAACGCGGTGCTGTTCCTGTCCAATGAGGCGCACATCGCGCCTGGATCGGTCGAACGCGCGTTGGCCCGCATGGCGGCTGATCCGACCGTTGGCGCGGTTGGTGGAATGATCCTGCAAGCGCACGGCGTGATCGGGCAGGCGGGTGGCATTGTGTGGAACGACGGCGGCATCCACGACTACAAGCGCGGCACCTCGCCGCTGGAACCGGAGGCGAATTTCGTCCGCGACGTCGATTTCTGCGGGTCGGCGTTTCTGTTGGTGCGGGCGGCCCTGCTCGCGCAACTCGATGGCTTCGATACCGCATGTGCGCCGGGTTACGAGACCGTCGATCTGTGTTTGCGCATCGCCGGGGCCGGGTTTCGGGTAGTCTATGACCCGTCCGCGATGATCGTTCTGGGCGATCCGACCCGGCTGAGTGGCGGCTGTGGGGAGCATTTTCAACGCAAGCATGCGGCGCTGTTGGCGGACCGGTTCGCGCCGAACGGGTCCATCCAGGTGTTTGCGCGGCATGCCGGCATCAAGCCGCACCGCATCCTTTTTATCGACGATACCGTACCGCTGCGGCGGCTCGGTTCTGGCTTCGTTCGCGCCAACGACCTCCTCAAAATGATGGCGTCGCACGGTTGCTCGGTGACCGTATTCCCGGTGAATGGGTGCGTTTATGATCCGGCCCATGTGTTCGGCGACATGCCCGATACGGTGGAGGTGATGCACAGCCTGGCGCTGGACCGCCTTGCCGCGTTCCTGGAGGCGCGGCCGGGATATTACGACACGGTCTGGGTTGCGCGGACGCATAATCTGGCCCGCGTGCGGCCGATCCTGACGCGGCTGGCGACGGATGGAAATCTGGCGGCGCGCCTTGTTCTGGATACCGAGGCGGTGACCCCGCACCGGGAGGCGATCCAGGCCGATCTGGCCGGTGAACCCTATGATCTGGGGGCGGCGATGCGGGCGATCATGGCCGACGCCGCGATCTGCCAGCTTGCGGTGGCGGTGACGGAAACGGAAGCGGCCGCCCTTCGGTGGTATGGTCTGCCGAATGTCGCGGTGGTCGGCCATATGATCGCGCCGCGCCCGGGTGGACGGACCTTCGCACAGCGGGCGGGAATGCTGTTTGTCGGGGCATTTCATCGCACCGACAGTCCCAATTTCGATGGCCTGGTCTGGTTCGCCGACGCGGTGCTGCCGCTGATCGAGGCCGAACTGAAATGGGAAACCCGGCTGACCATCGCCGGCTACATCGCGCCCGGTGTCGATCTGAGCCGGTTCGAGACCCATCCCCGGATCACCCTGCGCGGGTCCGTCGCCGATCTGGAGCCGCTTTATAACAGCCATCGGGTGTTCGTGGCGCCGACCCGATACGCCGCCGGCGCGCCTTACAAAGTGTTCGAAGCGGCGTCCCGCGGGTTGCCCGTCGTCGCCACCGAATTGCTGCGGGAGGAGCTGGGCTGGACTCCGGACCAGGAGATTCTTGCCGCCGCCGTGGACGATCCCGTCACCTTCGCGGCCCATGTCGTTGCGCTGTATCGTAACGAGGCGCTCTGGTCGAGGGTTCGCGAGGGGGCGCTGGACCGTGTGGTGCGGGAGAATGGGGCGGCGGAGTTTGCCAGTAAGGTTGCCGCGGTTTTGGCATCCCCGGCAGAAAAATTGACCGCAACATGAGATCGGAGCCAATAAACCTTCCATTATGCGAGATGTTTCTAAAATTTACTTAATTATCGTATAAATGTTTTGACTCCTGTGCGCATTGGTCGTACTAAGCCTCAACGGAGTTTCCCCGACTCTGTTCTCTTCGACGGCCGGCGTCGCGTTTCTTCTCCCCCCAAGCGGGGTCGGTCGTCGAACGATTGCCTTGATTGGTAAAAATCAGGATTTGGTGGAAATCAGGCGCAGCGGGAAACCCGGGCATTTTCACCGTGACTGGAATCGTGGGGCCTTCCGAAACGGGTGTTGGCGCCGAGTCGATGTTATCGCTTGTTGCTGTACAAGACTGAAAAGACAGGACTTATTTTAGTCATCGTTATAATGTTGGCTAAGTATCCATCAAATATGGGTCAACCGCGGTCGGCATGGGTGTTGGTTTGGTGCGCCGCCGCTCCGCCAGGCCCGCGCGCATCCAAGCCGCCTGGAATGATGAAAGGGCCGTCATCCGGCGCGCCTGATACCAAAGGCGGCGATGGTCAGGCTTCTACCCGAACGTCGTCAGCAGATCGTCCGTCTGGGCAGCGGTCAACCGGCGTGGAGCCTGCCCGCGCAACATCATGAAAAGTTTGGCGGCTTCTTCCAGTTCTTCCGCGGCATAGACCGCGTCGATAAGGGTCTTGCCCGACACCACCGGCCCGTGGTTCGCCAGCAATACCGCGCGCGCGTCGCGTGCCGCCGCGTGGATCGCCGGCTCCATCGCCGCATCGCCGGGGCGGTAATAGGGGATGACCGGCATGTGCCGGCCGATCCGCATGACAAAATACGGTGTCAAAGGCGGTATCGGATTTGCCGGGTCCACATCGGGTAAACACGACACCGCCGTCGCCTGCGTCGAATGCAGATGCACCACCGCGCCGGCATCCTGGCGCGCCTGATAGAACGCGCGATGCAGGAACACTTCCTTCGACGGTTTGTCGCCGCCGATGTGCTGGAATTGCACGTCCAGCTTCGACAGCCGATCGGGGTCGAGCCTGCCCAGACTCGAATTGGTCGGCGTCATGAGATAACCGTCTTGCAGCCGCACGCTGATATTGCCGGCGCTGCCGACGGAAAAGCCACGCGCGAACAGGCTGGCCGCCAGTTCGCTCAGCAGAATGCGGGTGTCAGGTTCATTCATTCCCCAAACTCCGTGTCGCCATAAATACCCCCGTCTCATGGTTGGGCCTAACCGGGCTCCCTGGTCCGGTTTGTACGGCGATCCGCGGCGGAAACGCCGTGCCATGCCGCTGACAGAGTATAGCCTGCGCCTTAGCCCTCCAACATGCGAAACGCTTTCAGAAAGAAATCGGTCGCGCCGAAGTTGCCCGATTTCAGCGCCAGCATCAGGTCGGCGCCAGTGCCCGAGGCAAGCGTCCAGGGCACGCCGGGATCGATGTCCGACCCGATCCGCAGGCTGCGCACGCCAAGCCGTCCCACCACCGCTCCAGACGTCTCCCCGCCCGCCACCACGATTTTGCGCACGCCGCGTGCAACCAGGCCTTCGGCGATTCGCGCGACGGCATCCTCGATCAGCGCACCGGCCTGCTCACGGCCGAGGCGGGCTTGCAGTGCGGCGACTTTCTCCGGCGGGGCCGAGGCGGCAATGACCACCGGTTTGTCGCAGATCTTGTTCGCGGCCCAGGCCAACGCGGCGTCGCTCAGGGCCGCCGCGTCCGGCGTTGCCAGCGCATCGAGTTCGAACACCGGTAGATGGGCGCGCGCAAAGCCAAGCTGTGCCAGCGTCGCCCGTGAACATGATCCCGCGACGACCGCGCACGCGCCATCGATTTTCGGCAAAGCACCCGGGTCGGTTGCCTGTGACAGCAATCCGGCACGGCGGAAATTGTCCGGCAGGCCCAGCGCCACACCCGATCCGCCGGTGATCAGGGCATGATTCGCAGCCGCCTCACCGATCGACAGCAAATGCGCATCGGTGATCGCATCGACGATGGCGTAGCGGCGACCGCGTTCCTTCAACGCCGTCATCGCATCGCGGATCGCATGGGCGCCCCGATCGACGGTGACGAATGGCACCAGGCCGACGGTTCCCTCGGTCTGGTGCGACAGCACGCGCACCAGGTTGGCATCGGTCATCGGCGTCAGCGGATGAGTCTCCATGCCGCTTTCATTCAGCAGGGCGCCGCCGACGAACAGGTGACCCTGATAGACCGTGCGGGCGTTGGTCGGGAACGCCGGGCAGGCCAGCGCGAAGCCGCAGTCCAGTGCCGCCACCAGCGCATCCGCAACCGGGCCGATGTTGCCCCGCGCGGTGCTGTCGAAGGTAGAACAATATTTGAAAAAATACTGCCGCGCCCCGGCCGCTTGCAGCCATTTCAGGGCGGCGAGCGATTCGTCGATCGCCTGGCGTGCGGGTGCGGTGCGGGATTTCAGCGCCACCACCACAGCGTCCACCTCGGGGATCGGCGTATCCGGTGACGGCACGCCGATCAGTTGCACGGTTCGCATGCCGCCGCGCACCAGCATCGAACACAGATCGGTGGCGCCGGTGAAATCGTCGGCAATGGCACCCAACAACATTTTTGGTCCTCCGTTTATGCGGACAGTAGCGCGGCGAGGCGCCCAGCCTGTTTATGCGGACAATCGTGCGGCGAGGCGCCCAACCTGTTTATGTGGACAGTAGCGCGGCGAGGCGCCGCGCCTGTTTATGCAGACAATCGTGCGGCGAGCCGCGCGGCCTGTTCGTTCCATGACGGTAGCGACTGGCCGGATTGCCATGCGACCGCCGCCATGTCGCGCAGCAGGACCCGATCGAAGATCAACCGGCGCACCGCTTTAGACAATTGCTCGATGTCGCCGGGGACGCAGACCACGCCGGCTTCAGGATCAACCAGGGTGGGAACCGCTCCGACATTGGTCACGGCCACGGGCAGGCCGCGGCGCAGGGCTTCGGCGATAGCTACGCCGTAGCCCTCGAAATACGAGGTCAGGGCGAACAGGTCGGTGCGCGCCCACAGCGTTTCCGTCACGTCTTCGACGAAGCGCACCCGTTGCGCGACGTTCAGTTCGCCGGCCAGCGCCCACAACCCGTTGGCATGCACCGGATCGCGATCGGCGGCCCCGGCGATGGTGAGTTCCCAGTCGAGATCGAACAGCCTGCTGAGCGCCCGCAACAGCACATCGTGGCCCTTTCGCGGGATCAGTGCGCCGACGGACAGGATTTGGCAGGTAGCGGCGGCGGAACCGTTACACCGCGGCAGGTCGTCGATGCCCGGGATGATGACGTCGATCGTGTCGGGCGTTCGGCCGAAATCCCGGGTCAGGCGATCCGCCGTTTGGTCGCTGGTCACCACCAGGCGCGGCAGTTCGCGGAACATCGCGGACTCCGTGATGTGGAGGCGTTCGGCAATATCCGCCGGCACCCCGGTCTCCAGCGAAGCGGGATGGTGGATCAGCGCCGTCACCTGATGCAGCGGCAACCCTGCGAAGGCCGGCAGGGCCAGCCCATCGATCAGTTTTATGCCGGCGGCGGGTAGCGCGGCCCAGGCGGACCGGGCGGCGTAGATCGCGGCCTGATCGGGGTCGGGCAGGCGGCCTTCAAGCTCCACGACCTGGACGTCGTGCCCCAACCCGCGCAGACCGTCCGCCATCCGCCGATCGTAGTGGTGGCCCCCCGAGGCCGTTGCGAGCTTGCCGGGGACGATGAGGCTGACATGCATGAAAAGACTCTTAACAGGTTCCGCCGCATAGTCACCCGACCGGTGACGCGTGCGGGGCGGCATGGTAGGGCCGAACCGGCGTAACCACGCCCAATGATGCTCGGTTGCCAGATGCCGTCAGGGCGCCGAAAGGTCGGTGTGCCGGCCTCGGCGATTCGATTATTCGGCCACGAAAGCCTTCAGTGATGCGTCCGCGACCAGGGAGAATTCCATGCCGGCCCCAGCCCAATCGACCCTCGCCACCGTTCTCGATCATGTCGATGCCAATCTGGTGGCATCACGGGAAAACCTGTTCGACCTTTTGCGCATCAAATCGGTCAGCGCGCAGCCGGCGCATGCGGCGGATTGTGTCCGGGCGGCCGAGTGGTGGCG
>JAYUEJ010000796.1:0-3039 GCA_043739265.1 Rhodopila sp.
TCCCGGTCGTCGAGACCTTCGACCAGCGCCGTGCCTTCCGAGTGAATGAGCTTCACGATGAGCTCCTCTGCGATTTCGGACCTAGCACCATCCTGGACCTCATCGATCTTCGGGTCGCTCTTCCTTTTGAGTCCCATCAGTTTTCTTATAACCGGCGACCATCCCAGCTTGGCGAGTATTGCCAAATGCATAACGTCGTGGAAGCGATACCCATCCTCCTCGGCCGCGTTGTCGGTCAGGTCGTTGCCTAACGGGCGGCCGTTGAAGTACATGCGCGAGCGCCCCTTGCGCACAGTAACGAACGCGACATCGAACTTACGTGGGAACTGCTCATGCTGAGGATAGATCCCGTCATGCAGGGACGTGGGCTGCCCCAGTCCATACCGTCGGGTCACCTTCTCACGGTTTGCATTAGCAATCTCGCCGAGCTTCAGACCGGACAGGGTCGCCAGAGCCGCCAAATGCCAGACAATTTCCCCAAGAACCACATTTAGGTCGCGGTCCACCAATTTTTGGTTTAGATTAAGTTCTATCGCCGGAAGTGTCGTCCGCAACACCTCGGCCCCTAGCTGAGAGAGAACTGCTAGGCAGACCCTCTCCAACTGGCCACCCCCAGTCCTGGCCGTCATGAACGCGAGCTGCTGGTATTCATCCAGGGTGACGTCATCCTTGGTGATGAATGCCTCGCCCTTCTGGAGGAATGATGCCTGCCTCTCGGGGGTCAAAGCCGTCTCGATTTTGGCAGCACGTTCGTTGCCTGCGGAATTCTCCTTAAGAAGATTACTAATGTCATTGGTGAAGACGTCAAAACCTGCGTCGTTATTACTCTGCTGGCCCAGTAATACCGTGTACCAGAGTACATCCCCGATCTCCTCCTTCACCTCCTGGCGCTTGCGCGCTGCGACCGGCGCCTCGTCGGCCTGGGCGGCCAATATTGCTTTCTTGATGGCGGAAAGAAGTGAACCGATCTCCGCAGCCAGGCCGTAGATAGCGATATCACGCCTTTCGTCCTCGGGCTTCCCTTTGGACTGGTCGATATCGCGAACGAAGACGGCGTAGTCGGAGAACAACATGTGGTCAGGGTTCCAAGATTTACTAATTAGAAACAATCACACATTCCGCAAACGATTGAAAGATACCGTCCCGATATTCCCAGGCTGCCGCAGCAGCCTCCCCCGCCCCGCCCCGCCCTCAATCCCCCCACTACCGGAACGCCCAGCGCAACGTCCGAGCGATCCCGTACGTCCCCGCACGAACAAGCAGGCGGCTCAGCGGCGGCGAACTGAACCCATGCACCCCCTTCCGGCAGCAAATCGACACCGGCTTGCATGGTCAGCGCGTGCAACGGCTCCACCAGCAGGTTCGGCGCGCGTTGCGTCATGACCAACTTGACGACCTCTCGGGTGCGGGCGTCGCACAGCGGGTGGGGGCGGATGGTCTCGATCATGGCCTGAGCCTCGGCCTTGGTGCGCGGGATCGGATCGGCACCGAGCGGTTCGGCGACACGAACCATCTCGGCGAAGTAGCGATCCTGGTCGGCGGTTGGCATGTCCGGTTCGGCGCAGCGCATCCAGGCTTTCAGCAGGCTGGTCCGAGTTGGCTTATACCATCATCGGCCGGATCGCCCGCGCGGAAGATCAATATCCGCGCCGAACCTTGCTGACGTTCGGCCAGCAAGGGTTGTTCGGGTAGCCAGTTTTCGCCGCGCCCGGTTTCAGCAACGACCAGCGCGTCGGGCCGAATGCGCCCTACTTCCAGAAGACGGGCAATGGCTCGGGGAACGAGGTTCTGGCCGTACGGCGGATCGAGGAAGACCAGCGCAGCGGGGACGCCGGCAGCCCTGAAGTTGCCTTTGTCGTCATGGGTCGGCTTATCCTGGCCACCTCCTCCAGCACCCGGCCGCGATAGCTGGCCAGGACAAGCCGATCCATGACGATAGTGATGCCATGGTGCCTCTCCCATCGGCATTGCCTCCGCGAATCGTCCTATACCGGGAACGGAGATCGCATCCATCGCCAGCACGATCGCCCGATCCCCGGCCTTGCACGCCGCCACATTCGCCCGCAGCGCGCGCAGCGCCGCCGCATCGTTCTCGATAAAACACGCCGATGCCGCTCCGCGTGACAGCGCCTCCAACCCCAGCGCCCCGGTCCCGGCAAATACATCCAACACGACCGCACCCTCGATCACCGCGCGCCCGCCCCACTCCGCATGCATCAGCATGTCGAACAGAGCCTGCCGCAGCCGATCCGCCGTTGGCCGAGTGCCCAATCCCACCGGAGCCACCAACGCTCGGCCGCGCCACTCCCCCGCGACGATCCGCATTTTACCGGTGGCGCGGCGGCATCGGCGGCGCCCCCGCATCCGCCGGCAACTGCTCGCGCAGCACCCGCGCCGGGATTTCCTCGATCCCGCCGCGTTCCAGCGTACCGAGCTGGAAAGGCCCGTAGGCAACGCGAATCAAACGCGATACCGCAAGCCCGAGATGCTCCATCACACGCCGGATCTCCCGGTTGCGCCCCTCACGCAAGCTTACGGTCAGCCAGGTGTTGTCGCCTTTCGTGGCATCCACCGCCGCCTCGATCGGCCCATATCGCACGCCCTCGACGGTCACCCCATGCGCCAGCGACTCAAGCGCCGCCGCATGCGGCACACCGAACACACGCACCCGATAGCGCCGCAGCCAACCGGTCGCCGGCAGTTCCAGTGTCCGCGCCAGCCCGCCATCGTTGGTCAGCAGCAACAGCCCCTCACTGGTCAGATCGAGTCTCCCGACGCTGATCACCCGCGGCAACTGGTGTTTCAGCTTATCAAACACGGTCGGCCGGCCTTCCGGGTCCTTGTGAGTCGTCACCAGCCCTTCCGGTTTGTGATACCGCCACACCCGTGTGCGGTCCGGCTGATCCACGACCTTGCCGTTCACCTGCACGACATCGTCGGTGGTAATGAAGGTCGCCGGATGGGTCACCTTCTTGCCGTTCAGGCTGATCGCGCCCTCGGCCAGCATGCGTTCGGCATCCCGCCGGCTGGCGATCCCGG
>JAYUEJ010000797.1:0-3039 GCA_043739265.1 Rhodopila sp.
CGCCTACCCCGGCGGCGGCGAACATGTAACCGAGCTGGGAGCAGGTGGAGTAGGCGATGACGCGTTTGATGTCGTTCTGGGTGCAGCCGATGGTGGCGGCGAACAGGGCGGTGGACGCGCCGATGAACGTTACAAATCCGAGGGCATACGGGGCGTATTCCATCAGCGGCGACATCCGCGCCATCAAGAACACGCCGGCGGTGACCATGGTGGCCGCGTGAATCAGGGCGGAGACCGGGGTTGGGCCTTCCATCGCGTCGGGCAGCCACACATGGAAACCGAGTTGGGCGGATTTGCCCATGGCGCCGATGAACAGCAGGAAGGCGATCGTTTCAATGGCGGAGAAACTGGTGCCGAACAGCGCGTAGGTGTCGGCGCCATGCTGGGCAACGGCGGGGAAGATGACAGAGAATTCGATCGAGCCGAACTTAAGGAAAATCAACGCAAGGCCGACCGCGAACGGCAGGTCGGCGATGCGGTTGACGACGAACGCCTTGATCGCGGCGGCGCAGGCGGACGGCCGGTCATACCAGTAGCCGATCAGCAGGTAGGAACACAGGCCGACACCTTCCCACCCGAAGAACAACTGCGCCAGGTTGTCGGCGGTGACCAACATCAGCATGGCAAAGGTGAACAGCGAGAGGTAGGCGAAGAAGCGGTATTTCGGGCGAGCGTCGTGGCCCATGTAGCCGATCGAATAGACGTGGATCAGCATGGCGACGAACGACACCATCGCGACCATCACCGCCGACAACGTGTCGTAGCGCAGCGCCCATTGGACATGGAAACGGCCGGATTCAATCCAGGTGCCGAGGTCGAGGACTCCGGGTTCGGCGCCGCCGGTGAGCTGGAAGAATGCCAGCGGCCCGCAGATGGCGGCGATCACCATGCCCAGGATGGACGCACCCATGGCGGCGTTGTCGCCGATGCTCCGGCCCAGCAGACCGGCGACCAGGGCGCCCGCCAGGGGGGCGAAAACGGCAATTTCGAACAGCATGCTCAACCCTTCATCAGGTTGACGTCTTCAACCTGGATCGACCCGCGATTGCGGAAATAGACGACGACGATGGCGAGGCCGATGGCGGCTTCGGCGGCGGCGACGGTGAGGACCAGCATGGCCATGACCTGACCGGCGAGATCGTTCAACGCGGCGGAGAAGGCAACGAAGTTCAGGTTGACCGCAAGCAGGATGAGTTCGATCGACATCAGGATGACGATGACGTTCTTGCGGTTCAGGAAGATGCCGAAGATGCCCAGGACGAGCAGGATGGCGGAGACCACGAGGTAGTGGCCGAGACCGATGTCCATCATGGGTGGGAGTCCTGCGCCATAGCGTTCGGCGTGTGCGTGGATGCGGCGACCGGGTGGTTTCCCATGTGGGTCTCGGGCGGGGTTGACCGCATGGGCGTCAAGATAAGCGGCTGGGAAAGAATGGCGTTTTCGTTGACCGTCATGAGCGGCACATGCCTCATAGACAACAGGCTAAGCGGTTGGGAAAGAATGGCATTCTCGTTGACCGTCATGGCCGGGCCTGTCCCGGCCATCCGCGCACCGGCGGTTCGTGCGTAGGTAGCCGGGACAGGCCCGGCCATGACGGACAGGGCAGGGTCCAGCCGCCATCGGATGGACACCAACGCGTTAATGCCCATGCCCATGTCCCCCCGCATCCGCGTGTTCCTCAGCCGGTGCGGCGTCCGGCACCTTCGGGCGCAGATAGCCGCCGGCCTGCGTCGTGCCGGCACCCAGCGGTATCGACATCATCTCCAATGTCTCGGAGACGGTCCGGGCGATCTGCTTCTCGATATTCTGGTGCCGTGACGTCTTGCGATCGCGCAGCGTCAGCACGATCGCCCCGATCATCGCCACCAGCAGGATCAAACCGGCAGTCTGGAACAGGAAGATGTAGTCGGTGTAGAGAATCCGGCCCAGCGCCTCGGTATTGGACACCCCTGACGGGATCGGCGACATGCGCAACTGCACCGCGCCGGGTGCCAGCTTCCAGCCGCCGAGAACCGCCGCGAGTTCCACGAACAGCACCGCGCCAACCGTGGCACCGACCGGCAGATAGCGCTGGAAGCCGCCGCGCAATTCGGCGAAATCGACGTCCAGCATCATCACCACGAACAGGAACAGCACGGCCACGGCGCCGACATAGACGATGACCAAAATCATCGCCAGGAACTCGGCCCCGGCGATCAGGAACAGCGCCGCGGCGTTGAAGAACGCCAGGATCAGGAACAACACCGAATGCACCGGATTGCGGGCGCTGACCACCATGGCGGCCGACACCAGCAGGATCGCGGCGAAGATGTAAAACAGGACCGCGGTAATCATCGGTAGGGTGCGTCCAGTTCCAGACGACGTGCCAGTTCGGGTTCCCAGCGGTCGCCGTTCGCCAGCAGCTTGTCTTTGTTGTACATCAGTTCTTCGCGCGTTTCGGTGGCGAATTCGAAGTTCGGGCCTTCGACGATGGCATCGACCGGGCAGGCTTCCTCGCACAGGCCGCAATAGATGCACTTGGTCATGTCGATGTCATAGCGCGTGGTGCGGCGGGAGCTATCTTCGCGCGGTTCAGCTTCGATGGTGATAGCCTGCGCCGGGCAGATCGCCTCGCACAGTTTGCAGGCGATGCAGCGTTCCTCGCCATTGGGATAGCGGCGCAGCGCGTGCTCGCCTTTGAAGCGCGGGCTGATCGGACCCTTTTCGTACGGGTAATTGATCGTCACCTTGGGCTTAAAGAAATAGCGCAGGGTCAGCGCCATGCCGGCGACCAATTCGCTTAGCACGAGGCTGCGCGCGGTGCGGTCCAAAAATGCCATGTCAGGACTCCGAATGCCGGGTCAGGCGTTGGACGGGATCACGCATTGGGAAGCCACCCGAAGGCCACCAAAACGCCGGCGGTGATCACCAGCCAAAGCAGCGATAACGGCAGAAAAACTTTCCAGCCCAGGCGCATCAACTGGTCATAGCGGAAGCGCGGGAAGGTCGCGCGCACCCATATGAAGACGAACAGGACGACGCAGATTTTCAGCACGAACC
>JAYUEJ010000798.1:0-3028 GCA_043739265.1 Rhodopila sp.
TTCGGCGGGCCGCGAGGCAGCTTCTCGCCCCCCCGAAGCGATGTAATTGTCAAGGTCGGCATGACTGATGCGGCCGGCCGGTTCGGTCCCCGGGATGTATTGCAGCGCGATGCCAAGTTCATGGGCACGGTGCCGGACGGCTGGGGAGGCGAGCGGTTTTGTCCCGACTGGACGGGCCACCGCAACCGCGATTGTCTCCCGAACCGGCGGCTGAAGCGCGGCTTTTGCCACGGCGACCGGCGGCCCTGCCGAGCGGTTCGCAGCGGGTGCGGCCAGCGCCACGGGAGGTGCGGCAGCAACGTCCGGCGAGGCCGGCTCGTCCGGGGGTGACGCCGCCGGCCCATGATTTTCAACGTCGAGCACCACAAGCTCGGCCCCAACGCGAATCTTGTCGCCGGGCGCGCCTGTGATCGCCAGGACGCGGCCTGCCCGCGGTGACGGTATCTCCACGGTCGCCTTGTCCGTCATGATATCGACCAGCGGATCATCCTCGGCGACATCGGCGCCGACCGCGACGTGCCAAGTGACGACCTCCGCCTCGGCGATGCCCTCGCCGACGTCGGGAAGCTTGAATACGAAGCGTCCCATGTCAGCCCTCCATCGCGCGGCGGAGACCGTCCGCGACGCGCCTTGGGCCGGGGAAATACTCCCACTCCAGCGAATGCGGATACGGCGTGTCCCAGCCGGTCACCCGCACGATCGGCGCCTCCAGGCTATGGAAGCAGTGTTCCTGCACCAGAGCCGACAGTTCAGCGCCAAAGCCGCTCGTGCGCGTCGCCTCGTGGACGATCACACAGCGTCCGGTCTTCTTCACGGACGCCACGATCGTGTCGATATCGACCGGGACCAGCGTGCGCAGATCGACCACTTCGCCGTCCACGCCGCTTTCGGCCACCGCCGCCAGCGCGACATGCACCATGGTCCCGTAGGTCAGGACCGTTACACCCTCGCCAGGCCGCACGATCGACGCCTTACCCAGCGGGATCGTGTAATACCCGTCCGGCACCTCGCCCGCCGCGTGGTCCGCCCATGGCGTCACCGGCTGATCGTGGTGGCCGTTGAACGGCCCGTTGTACAGGCGCTTGGGCTCCAGAAAGATCACCGGGTCGTCGTCTTCGATCGCGCTGATCAGCAGGCCCTTGGCATCGTAGGGATTTGACGGGATGACCGTCTTCAACCCGCAGACATGAGTGAAAATGGCCTCCGGGCTTTGACTATGCGTCTGTCCGCCGAAAATTCCACCGCCGCAGGGCGTGCGAACGGTGATCGGCGCGGTGAATTCGCCCGCCGACCGGTAACGCAGCCGAGCGGCGCAGGAGATAAGCTGGTCCGTGGCGGGATAGATATAGTCGGCGAACTGGATCTCCACCACCGGGCGCAAACCATAGACGCCCATGCCGACGGCGGTCGCCAGGATGCCCGCCTCGGCGATCGGCGTGTCGAACGCGCGATCCGCCCCGTACTTCCGCTGCAGCCCTTCGGTGCAGCGGAACACCCCACCGAAGTAGCCGACGTCCTCGCCAAAAACGACAACCTTGTCGTCGCGGGCCATCATGATGTCCATCGCGGCGTTCAACGCCTGGACCATGTTCATCCGCGCCATATTTAAAACCCCAGTTCCTGCCGTTGAAGACGAAGGTGCCAGGGCATCTCCTTGTAAACGTCGTCGAACATCGTCGCCGGACTGTGGTGCTCGCCGGTGCCCAACGTGCCGTGGCTTTCGGCCTCGCGCTGGGCGTCGCGCACTTCGGCGTCCACCTCGGCCGCCAGATGGCCATGCTGTTCGTCCGACCATGCCCCGAGCGCTATCAGGTGCGCCCGTAGGCGGGCGATCGGATCGCCGAGCGGCCAGTGGCTGGCCTCGTCGGCCGGGCGATATTTGCCGGGGTCATCGCTGGTGGAATGCGCCGCCGCGCGGTAGGTGACCAGTTCGATCACCGTGGGGCCAAGGTTCGATCGGGCCCGGTCGGCTGCCCAGGTGGTGACCGCATGCACCGCGAGGAAGTCGTTGCCGTCAACCCGCAGCGACGGCAGGCCGTAACCCAGGCCACGCGCGGCAAAGGTGGTGTATTCGCCACCCGCGATCCCCTGGAAGGATGAAATGGCATATTGGTTGTTGACGATGTTCAGGATGACCGGGGCGCGATAGACGCTGGCGAAGGTCAGCGCGTGGTGGAAGTCGCCCTCGGCGGTGGCGCCCTCGCCGATCCAGCCCGCGGCGATCCGGTCGTCGTGCCGGATGGCCGAGGCCATGGCCCAACCCACCGCCTGCGGGAAGTGCGTGGCCAGATTGCCGGCGACGGAAAAGAACCCCGCCGCCTTGCTGGAATACATCACCGGCATCTGGCGGCCCTTCAGCCGGTCCATCGTGTTGGAGAACACCTGGTTCATCATATCGACCAACGGCCAGCCACGAGCAATCAGCAGCCCCTGCTGACGGTAGGTCGGGAATGTCATATCGCGGTCGTCGAGCGCCATGGCCTGCGCGACCCCGATCGCCTCCTCACCCGTGCAAGGCATGTAGAACGAGGTCTTGCCCTGGCGCTGCGCGCGGAACATCCGGTTGTCGTAGGCGCGGGTCAGCATCATCATGCGCAGGCCGCGCTTTAGTGTGTCGGGGTCCAGCTTTGGATCCCACGGGCCGACGGCGCCGGCGTTGTCGTCCAGCACGCGGATCAGCGCGTAGGCGTGTTCGCGGATGGCACCCGGGTCCACGGTGATATCGGGACGCGCGATCGATCCTGCCGGCGAGACCTTCACCCAGGTGAAGTCCGCGGGCTGGCCTGGCCTGGCGGCCGGCTCTGGGACGTGCATCCGCAGGGGGATGGAGTTCTTCAACTGTTGTCTCCGGATAGGGATCGAACGCTCTGCCAGCCTAGGCAACAGTCAGCTTAGGCGGCGGCCGAAAATAAGCGAATCACCAGGCCCGCCGCTCCTGGTCATGGCCCGGCGTTGCCGCTCCGCGATGTCCACAGGGTGTGCCTGTCCGCCGATCTCCTGTGTGGTCGGGGGAGCCGCCTGAAACGAC
>JAYUEJ010000799.1:0-3011 GCA_043739265.1 Rhodopila sp.
GGCATCGTCGCACCGACCGGCAAGCCCGGCGGCCTGCTGCTGTTCCACGGCAATCTGGTGCATGGCTCCGCCGGCAACATCACGCCGTATCCGCGCAAGATCGTCTATCTGACCTTGAATGCGATCTCCAACTACATCCGCAAACCGACCCGCGAGGAATGGATCGCGCATACCGACTTCACGCCGATCGTCCCGACCGACGAAGGCGCGCTGACCCGCTATGCCCAAAGTTTCCGTCAGGCCGCCGAGTAACCACCGGCCGCTGATTTCATGGTCGTCGATCCAGGCAACTCTTCATGTCCTGGCCGGGCTTGCCCCGACCAGGACGGTGAAGCGTCGGCGTAAGATAAAAAAACACCGGCCAACCGCCTCAGCCGCATTGTGTTCCCGGCGTTTTGAGGTGACACAGTCCCTGATCCTGGCCGAGAATCGGTCACGGGATGAAGAATGTCGTGGCAGGGAGGCAAGATGCGGCGACGCGACATGATCGCCGGGGCGAGCGCGGCGTTGCTCGCATCGCCCTCGGTGGCTGGCGAAAGCACCCGCATCCCGGATGAGTTGCCGGACGGCACCCGCGCGATCGCCCGGTTCGTCAATCTACCGGACAAACGCCGGATGCTGCGCCTGACCGATCGGCCGCCAAACTATGCCTCTCCGGTCAACGTGTTCGCCGATGCCGTCACCCCGAACGACCGCTTCTTCGTCCGCTATCACCTCGACACGGTGCCATCGGCCGCCGACCTGGACGGCTGGACCCTGTCCGTCGGTGGCGATGCGGTCGAGCGGCCGGTCCAATTGAGGCTGCGCGACCTGCTGGACCTGCCCGGGAATCAGGTTCTGTCGGTGTGCCAATGCGCCGGCAATCGCCGCGGGTTCGCCGATCCGCATGTTCCAGGCGTGCAGTGGACCGATGGCGCGATGGGCTGTGCGGTCTGGCATGGTCCGGCATTGCGCGATGTCCTGAAGGCTGCGGGTCTAAGGACCGATGCGCTGGAGGTCTGGTTCGGCGGGGCCGACAAACCTCTGATGGAGGGGACTCCCCCGTTCCACAAAAGCCTGCCGATCGAAAAAGCCATGGATGGCGAAACGATCGTCGCCCTCGCCATGAACAATGCGCCGCTGCCCTTGTTGAACGGTTATCCAGCCCGACTGGTCGTCCCCGGTTGGACCGCCACTTACTGGATGAAACATCTGACCAGCATTGAGGTCAGCACGCAGCCGCTGAAAAATTTCTGGATGCAGTCCGCCTATCGCGTCCCCGCCGGCCTGTTTCCGGTCGATCGGCCGTTCCAGTCTCAGGCCACCGAAACCACGGTCCCGATCACCGAACTGGTCGTCAACTCGGTCATCGCCGATCCGCTGGAAGGCCAGGAGGCAGAGCGATCCGGCTTCACCATCAGGGGCGTCGCCTGGGATCGTGGCGCCGGTATCAGTCGCGTCGAAATCTCGATGGACGGCGGCCGCATTTGGCAAGACGCCCTCCTCGACCGCCCGCTCGGTCGTTACGCCTATCGCCGGTTCAGCCTGCAGACGGGATCGCTGCGCCCGGGCACATACCGCCTGATGAGCCGGGCAACGAGCCAAACGGGGGAAAAGCAGGCGGAGCGGATGAAGGTGAACCCGGGCGGATATCACAACAATGTGCCGCTTCCGATCACCATGGTCGTGACGTGATCAGGTGGCCCATTGCCGCGCTGGCGGTGCTGACCAGTCACGCTGCCCTCGCCGCTGATGCGCCGGCCCGGTTGAAGCCGGGTTCGGGTGATGAGATCGTCAGCGCGACCTGCAACGCCTGTCACACGTCGGACTACATCGTCATGAACAGTACGTTTTTGACCTCAGACCAATGGAAAGCCGAGGTGACCAAGATGCGCAAAGCGTTCGGTGCCCCGATCGACGACGATACCGCTGCAGAGATCACCGCCTACCTCACGGCAAACTACGCCGCGGCCGCGAAGCCGTAGTACTCGCGAAGCGCGCTAACGTGTTGCCCAGTAAGGTTCGTGGCTTCGAAAAGCGACTTCCTGTTCCAATCGCGAACAACCTTCAAGTTATCCGACGATCATTCGAAACTGTTGGGATCGTTCCTATGCTTCGTGACGACGGTTGCCCGTTAAGAATTGCCGGCGCTCCGCCGGAGTCAGATTAACTTGTGGCTCACGTTTCCGTATCTCCGCTGGTTTCATGGTTTTCACGCGCGTGAATGTCACTAACGTAAGTTCCTGCGACGGTTTCATTCGTGAAACTTTGCAAATCCAAACTTTCATCGCTGGAACTTTTTAAACTCCATCCCTTCGTCCGATCCGCCGAAAAAATTGAAGCCTTTGATAAGGTTCCAGAAAGATTATTCGCTGGAATTTGGCCGCCGATGTTAATTCCACGCGATGATAACTTGGCTAACAGTTCCCGTGTTTTCATTGGTTGCTTAGATTCGCGGAGAATCTCCTCCACCGCCTGAACGGTTTTAGTGGTACCAGAACTAGCCGACCGACTCGTTGGCGCTTCTCTCGAAACTTCATCCGACTTATAAACGCTGAGCATTTCGATGAAGTGAGAAATCTTAATAGATTTTTGTTTTAATTCATCAAGTTGCAACTCAAGCCGAGCGGTGTCCGACTGTGTTTTCTGCAAATCACGTTGCGCACGCGCAAGGGACATGGGTGATTCTCCGTTTGTCAAGAGGATTTCATATGCCATTTCCACACTTCCGCGACAAGAGAATATTGACGTGGACATGAAAGTCTGTCATGAATTGGTTGCCGATATGGGATTATTAAAAAACCCCGCAGCCCTTCCTACAGGGCGACGGGGTTCCATTAGGCATCGGCCAACCGGTTAGGAGATGCCCCCAAGACCGTATGACGTAGAGAGCCTTACGACTCCCTTTTGCTTCTCAAGCCGGAGGATCTTAGTCGAATCTATAATTTCGTTCAAGGGGGTATTTCCTGCTAATCAAGGAATACAACCGTGGAATCTCTTGTTTTCGTTCGTGCCTATGTGCGGGTCCGTTT
>JAYUEJ010000800.1:0-3003 GCA_043739265.1 Rhodopila sp.
AAAATGGGCGAGGTCAGCACCTGCATTGCCGCGGGCTGGTTGCCGGACTGCAAATCCAGATTGAGCGCCAGCAGCGTATTGACCACGATCTGCGGTGGCGCGTCGGGGCGAATGCCAAGGATTTGGCGCACTTCGTCGCGTGCCAGTCCCATGCGCAGGCTGATCGACCGGTCCATGCCGATCCAGCGCGGGTTTTCCCTCAGTTCGCCCGACAGATACTCCAACGCGACCACCGCACGGGCGGCTTCGACCGGATTGCCGCTGGTATTGGCGGGGGACGCGAACGCCCAGGCGGACTGGTTTATGGCGCCGATGTCGTTGTCCTGATAGGTGCCGAAGACGCTGGGCGGCAGGAAGGGCGTGCGCTGCGTCGCCGGCAGGGTCGCACATGCGGCAAGGCCCGCCAGGACGGGGAGCGAAATCAGGAGGCGCATGTCGATTGTTCCAACGGATGTTTGACTTGAGATGGGATGCGGCGGACGGACGGCCAGTTAATCCGGTTGCCGTTCCGCCATTGATGCCGAACGATTGATCGCTGTGTTGGCGGGGAGAATGCTGGCGGCGGCGGCTGTCAGGAATGCCTCGGCCAGCGCCTTGTCGTCGGCCAGCCGCGACAGGACTACGGCACCGACCATGGTGGCCAGGGTGGCCAGGGCCTTTTGGCGTTTCCGGCCGGGCAGTACCCGGGTGAGGGCGTCGATCATGCCGCCTAACGCCTCGCCCGCCGCGTGCTTCGATGCGGTGCGGCGGGCGACGTCGGGACCGAGCGTGGTGAGGGGGCAGGCATGCCGGGAGGCTGCGTGGACGGGGTCGAGGTATCGGCTGACGATACGCTGTAGCGCCGCCTTCCGATCCGGGGATCGGCTGATGGCGTCCCATTTGCCGGCGGCGTGCTGTAGCAGGGTTTGGGAGACCTCGGCCGCCAGGGCCTCTTTAGAAGGGAAATGCAGGTAGAAGGCGCCATGCGTGAGGCCGGCTTGCTGCATGACGGCATCGACTCCGACGCCGTCGATGCCGTGTTCGCGGAACAGGTCGCCGGCGGCAGTGAGGATGCGCTGGCGGGTTTCTGCCCGTTTCCGGTTCGATCCGGGTTGGGTTGGTTCGGTCATCGGGACCCTGCCTTGTGTGACGGTCGTCATATCGACGCTTGACTTCTATATGACGATCGTCATTTTAAATACAAGTGTGTTGGGAGTTTTCGAGATGGGACCGAACGTGATGGCCCGGCTGTTCGCGGGCCGCCTGCATTATTCCTGGGTGGTCCTGGTGGTGATGTTCGTGGTCATCCTGGCCTCGGTTGGCGTGCGCGCGACGCCGGGCGTGCTGATCGTGCCGTTGCAGGAGGCGTTTGGCTGGAACGCGGCGGTGATCTCGGGTGCGGTGGGGTTGAACATCCTGCTGTTCGGGTTGGTGGGTCCGTTTGCCGCCGGGTTCATCCAGACGATCGGGTTGAAGAAGACGGTGCTGGCCTCGATGGTGCTGCTGGTGGTCGGGGCGGGCCTGAGTGCGTTCGTCACGGAAATCTGGCAGTTGTATATGACCTGGGGCGTGCTGGTCGGGTTGGGTTCGGGCGCGGGGATGGTCGGGCTGGCGACGGCGATCGCCAACCGGTGGTTCGTGCAGCGGCGCGGGTTGGTGGTGGGTCTGCTGACGGCGGGCAATGCGTCCGGGCAGTTGGTTTTCCTGCCGCTGCTGGCCAGTTTGACGGTTTCTCATAGCTGGCACGTCGTGCCGCTGGTGGTGGCGGGGGTGATCCTGACGCTGATCCCGGTGGTGGTGCTGATGTTGCCGGAAAGCCCGGCGGCGATCGGGCTTGGACCGTTCGGGTCGGATGAGATCGTGGTATTGCCGCCGCGGGCCGGGAATCCGTTCGTGATCGCCTTTTCCGGTTTGGCGCGCGGCGCGCGTTCGGTGGATTTCTGGCTGTTGTTCGGCACGTTCGCGGTGTGCGGATTTTCGACCAATGGGTTGGTGGCGACGCATTTGATCCCGTTCTGCATCGATCACGGGATCGCGGCGGTCAGCGCGGCCGGGCTGCTGGCGGCGATGGGGTTGTTCGATCTGGTGGGCACGACGGTGTCCGGGTATTTGACCGACCGGTATGACTCGCGGGTGCTGCTGTTCTGGTATTACGGGCTGCGTGGTCTGTCCTTGATCGCGCTGCCGTTTACGAATTTTGATGTTGTTAGTTTGGCGATCTTCGCGGTGTTCTATGGACTGGACTGGGTGGCGACCATACCGCCCACCGTGACGCTGACGAACCAGGTGTTCGGCAAGACGGATGCGCCGGTGATCGTGTCCTGGATCGTCGCGGGGCATCAGATCGGCGGGGCGCTTGCGGCGTTCGGGGCTGGCGAGACGCGGTTCCTGACCGGGAGTTATGTGCCGGCGTTCGTGGCCAGCGGGCTTGCCTGTCTGATGGCGTCCCTGATGGTGCTGCGGATTGCTCGGGGCCGGTCGGGGGTGAGTGCGATGGCGGCGGAATAGTTGGGGGCGGGCGCCGGATGGATTTGGCTTTGCTGAGACGACGGTTTTTAACGCGGATGAACGCGCCGATAGTGCATTTCACGCCTTATTTGTGTTTCAATATTCTGCACTGTAATCAACCTGGTATGCCGGCCGCGGGTAGAATTGGAAACACGAATGAACACAGATAAGGTTGCAATAAATCTCATTTCTGGGAAAATTATTGGATGCGGGTTCGTCGTTTCAAATACACTCGGTGTTGGCTTTCTTGAAAAATCTATGAAAACGCCCTGGCGCACGAATTGCGCAAAGCCGGCCTGACCGTCGAGCAGTAGCACAACGTCGTGGTTCACTATGATGGTGTGGTCGTCGGCACATACACCGCCGACCCGTTGGTTGAAAATGCGGTGTTGGTCGAACTGAACCAGAACCCATTTTAACGCCTGCCTGCCTTATTTGTGTTCATTTGTGTTTCAATATTCTGCACGGTAACCAATCTGGTACGCTGGCCCCGGGTAGAATTGGAAACACGAATGA
>JAYUEJ010000801.1:0-9028 GCA_043739265.1 Rhodopila sp.
GGTTCTCCCACCGGGACCGCCGCGAGTATGCGATCCAGCCGCCGGTCGAGATCGTAGCGATAGTGTTTCATCGCGCTGTCTGTCAGCGTGTCCCGCCGGTGGCCTCCATGGCCACCCCGATCACCGGGCGGGCGGCTAGCCAGGCGCGTAAGTCCATTAGGCCGGCTTCAGTATAGGCGAAGCGTATCGTCTCTCGGGATGGGTAGGTGCCGGTGTCGAGCCATTTACCGCTGACATCTATGCCGACCCAGACTGGTTGTGCCATAACTGTAACTCCCTACCTTGCTTGTTCGGGGTTGCGACCCCAGGCAACTGTTCGGGCTGTGACAGGCAGCGTTCGGGACCATGCTCTGCGGCGAATTTCTTCGAGGTCTGATCGGTCTGCCGAGCGCATTGCGGGGTCGGGCTGCAGACCCGGCCCCGCAATGTCGAAACAATGGCACAAATCGAAGACACAAGGTCGCAGAGAAAAATTCCAATGCACGTCGCGGAAAAGACCGGCCGATGTATCGTCTCAGCCGGCCCCACTGTGTGTAGAGTATTGAGTCAGCATGGTTTCAGTGATTTTGGCGACAGACCCCGGCTACTATTCTCTGCAACCTCTGCGTTCTCTGGGACCTCTGCGACCTCTGCGTTGAACTATAAGCTGCGAGCGGCACCGACAACAGCGATGAAATGCCAGCCGGCATCAAGGACAACTCTGCCTCGTCACCTCCCCATGGCAGGGTTGGTCCATGGCACTCGGCTGACTCAGCGTTTCCAGTCAGGATGAAAATGCTCGAATCAACGGTTGCGGCCAATCGATTTGGGGGAATGAACGAACATGACAATCAACAACGGCACGGGACGCCGTGCGTAATTGACGTTCGCGACGGCGGCGCGCGCGGTCGGGTTATCGTGCCCGGGCCGAGCCGCGACGGAACCGGTGGTGGAGACGACCCGGGGCAAGCTGCGTGGTGTCAGCCATCACGGCGTCATGACCTTCAAGGGCATTCGCTATCGCGAGACGACCAGCGGCGCGGATCGACCGCCGTCGCTTTACCGTTCTGCTTCACTGTGGTTGCGAGGCCGTCTTTTTTCACGGAGGACGATCGAGCGCCGCGACGGACCACGGAGGGGTCACTGTGTTCTTGCTGGCGCCGTTGGGGCGTGTCGTCCTGTTCTGTGCCATCCGGGCAAAATCCGGACCATGCGCTGGCGGAAGATCTCATTTGGACCGCTCTGGACTAAAATTCTCGTCCTCGTCATGTCCGGAGTTGATCTTGGCGCCGCAAAACCGCCTGAAGCCGGGGGGTCGCCCGGTCAAACCGGGCGTTGACGGGGGGGGAATAATGGCTTGCTCGCCCAAAATGATACCCGCCGGCGCCGAGGCTCGGTAGGTGCCGCGACCGAGCCTCGGTGGGTTTATTGTGGGCCGCCGGCGGTTGGAGCGGGCCTGTTGATAGAAAGTGGACTTTTTTCGGTGCATTGTCTGACCCGACATCGGTCCGAAAACGCAGTTTAATGCCCCGCGTTGCTGCCGGAGAAATCCGGTTCCGCCAGCCCAGACGCCGACAACTGCTTCACCAAAGCGGCTTTCAGGCGATCCAACCCGGCCTCGGTTGCCGCCTCGCATCGTGCCACCAGCACCGCCTGGGTGTTGGAGGCGCGCAGCAGCCACCAGCCGTCCGCGGTCTGCACGCGCACGCCATCGGTGGCGGAGACTTTGGCGCCCTCGGCGGCCAGACGGGCGGCGACTTCCTGGATCACCTCGAATTTGCGGCGGTCGTCGCAGTCAAAGCGGAGTTCGGGGGTGTTGATGACATGCGGCAAAGCCCGCCGGACGGCCGACAGCGTGCCGTCCATGCGGGCGATGATGCCCAGGGTGCGGATGGCGGCGTACAGCGCGTCGTCGAAGCCGTACCAGCGGTCGGCGAAGAAGATGTGGCCGGACATTTCGCCGGCGAGCGGGCTGCCGGTTTCCGCCATCTTCGATTTTATCAGGGAGTGCCCGGTTTTCCACATCAGCGGGGTGCCGCCGGCCCTGGCGATTTCGTCGAACAGCACCTGGCTGGCTTTCACGTCGGCGATGATAGTCGCACCCGGGTGAGTTTTCAGCACGTCACGGGCCAGCACGACCATCAGTTGATCGCCGAACATGATTTCGCCGGTGTCATCGACCAGCCCGATGCGGTCGGCGTCACCGTCAAAGGCGATGCCGATATCGGCTTTGCGGGCGCGCACCTCGGCGATCAATTCGACCAGGTTGGCGGGCACCGTGGGGTCGGGATGGTGGGCGGGGAAATTGCCGTCGATGGTGCCGTTCAGGACCAGGTGCTCACCGGGCAACGAGGCGACCAGCTTTTCCAGCACATCGCCGGCAGCGCCGTTGCCGTTGTCCCAGACCACTTTCAGCATGCGGTCGCCGCCGTCCCAGTCGGACAGCAGGCGGGCGATGTAATCGTCGGCGATCTCAATCTTTTGTTCGCTGCCGAGGGTTTCCGGCACCACGTCGCCGGCTTCCGCCAGCGCGCCGATCTGCAGAATCTGTTGGCCGAAGAAGGGCTTGCGCCCGATCATCATTTTGAATCCGTTATATTCTGGCGGGTTGTGAGATCCGGTGACCATGATCCCGCCGTCGGTCCCCAACGTGGTGGCGGCGTAGTAAAGCATGGGCGTCGGGCCGCGGCCGATCCGCAGCGCCTGCATGCCGCTGGCACACAGGCCATCGACCAGCGCCTGTTCCAGTTCCGGGCTGGTCAGGCGGCCATCATACCCGACCGCGACCCGGGTGCCGCCGTTATGCGCGATCATCGACCCGAACACCCGCCCGATCGCGAACGCATCGGCCGCGTGCAGCGTGCGTCCGACAATGCCGCGAATATCGTATTCGCGCAGGACGGTCGGGTCGAAGTGGTGGGAGAAAGCCATGGGAAGGTCCACTCTTGATCAGACGTAGTTTTTCAGGAATTCACGCACGGCGTCGGCCATGTCCGGCCGCTTGAGGGCGAAGGCGATCTGCGCCTCCAGGAACCCTATCTTGTCGCCGCAATCGAAGCGGCGGCCCTGATACCGGACCCCATGGAACGGCTGTTCGCCAATCAGGCGCGCCATGCCGTCGGTGAGCTGTACCTCATTGCCCGCGCCGCGCTCCATCAGTGCCAGGTATTTGATCACTTCCGGCATCAGGATGTAACGGCCGATGATCGACAGGTTGGACGGGGCGTCCTCGGGCGCCGGTTTTTCGACCAGGCCGGTGACTTCCACCAGGCGGCCGTCGTCTTTGCCGATTTTCAGGATGCCGTAGCGGTTGGTGTGTTCGCGCGGCACTTCGGTGACCGCGACGACATTGCCGCCGGTTTCATAATAGGCGTCGGCAAGCTGCTCCAGGCACGGCTTGTCGGCCAGCACGAGATCGTCGGGCAACAGAATGGCGAACGGATCGTCGCCGATGAAGGCGCGGGCGCACCAGATGGCATGACCGAGGCCCAGCGGCGTTTGCTGGCGGACCGTGGTGATCGACCCTGGCTCACTCCGGGCGCCCTTGAGCGATTCCAGCGCGTCGGTTTTGTTGCGCTCGCGCAGTGTGGCTTCCAGTTCGAAGGCGACATCGAAATGTTCCACCAGCGCGGTCTTGCCGCGGCCGGTGACCATGCAGAACTGTTCGATGCCGGCGGCACGGGCCTCCTCCACCGCGTATTGGATCAGCGGCTTGTCCACGACGGGCAGCATTTCCTTGGCGGTCGCCTTGGTGGCGGGCAGGAACCGCGTTCCCAGGCCGGCGACCGGCAGGACGGCTTTGCGTAGTTTCTTGATCACGCATCGACTCCAATTCGAATTTTCCCGAATGCATCACGCGGGAGGGGCGGAACTATGGCGCGGTGCACGATAAACGAGGTCACACTTGGGCGAGAGGATCGGTACGTAGTGGCGTTAGTCTATCGTAGCCAACCTCATTTTGGCGAGAGGGACTTCCCGTTCAACGGCTCTTGTTTGGCATCCCCACAGGATGTCGTGATTGGGGGGTGCCTGATTGGGGGTGCCTGATTGGGGTAATCGGCACGGTCGTCGTTTTGCTGCCCGGCGTCTTGCCGTTCGCCTGTAGAGTGGGTGTCAGGCCGGGAATCTTTTTATGCACGGAGGCAGCACGAGGGGCCACTGAGAAACCGCCGCCTCCGACGCAGTGCCGCCACCGGCAGCGGCATCTCATTCTTTCAACAACCCCGGACCGCTGTGCCAATCCACCTCGATCGCCAATCCAAAATTACGGTGTGTCAGGTCCCCGGGAGCCAGCACAGCGAATCTCAGTGGCTTCGTGGTCCTAAGCTCGACTTTTCGCGATTTCCCGGCACGAGCGGTCCTGCCTTAACCCATTGAATATCCTCGGCGGCGATCAGACGGAGCGGGTGCGGCCACTTTGGCCGTCATGGAATTGACGCGTATCCCGGCGAGCCGTGACACCGTGGTCAATGCGGCCGGCCGAAACAACGGCGCATGGTGCCGCGAAATCGCTCCCGCAAAAATGCGGAAAGTCGCGCTTAGGCGTTTGCCTGATCGGGGACGGCCCCGCCGGACCTGGCCGCACGGGCGATCGTCCGCGCGACGCACGGTGCTGGAAACGGGCGGCCGTTACGGACTGGATCAGCGGCTTTTTTTTGAAGGCAGATGAACGCCGATGAACGCTGATCAGGGGGATATCGTGCGCCGTCGCCGGGCGAATGGATGTGGGCTTGATGACCCGGCCATTCGTCGCTCGGACGGTCAGTAGCTAAAGCCCTTTTGGCGATCCTGACACAGGCTGTTCGGCCGACCGCGGACAATCGCCACCTTATGCCCCGGACTGCGATCCAACCGCATCGGCGTTTATCCCGCTTATCGGCGTTCATCGGTCTGCAAAAAACCTCCGAGCGGCCGGACACGGGCCGACGCGGCGGGCGAATTCCTGCCATGCACGTCTTTGTTTGTTTAAGGCGACGCCCCACTGTTATCGCTTCAGGCAGGTGCCATTTCCCCCTCGTCATGGTTCGGCATGTCCGGGCCACTTATTCCCGCACATGTCGCAACAACTGGCCCGGACAAGCCATGCACGAAATAAGCGGCCTGCCAGAAGATTCGCCTATTGTTGGGCGTCGCCGACGCTCGACTTTCCGCAATTTCCCGGCTTGAGCGGCCCTACCTTATCTCCATTGAATATCCCGGGCGGCGATCAGCAGGAGCGGGTCCGGCCACTTTTGCCGTCATGGAATTTACGCGTGTCCCGGCGAGCGGTGACACCGTGGTCAATGCGGCCGGCCGAAACAACGGCGCTTAGAGCCGCGAAATTGCTCGAGCAAAAATGCGGAAAGTCGTGCTCGGTGTTCTCCGTCCTAAAATCTGGCATACGCCCGCGCGGCACCGGCCCGCCGCGGGCACGCCGGCTGATGCCACCGCCTTTCCCGAACCGTCCCCATCACAACCCGACCCGCAGCGTCACCAACCCAACCCCTCGGCTAAAGCCGCTCACCAGAGCCTCGGTCTGGCCCGTGGACCCATGCAGGTCCGTCTGGTCGTAGGTGAAGGACAACCGGGCATTGCGGTTCATCACCCAGGTCGCCCCCAGCCCGGCGGTCGTGCCGATCTGATGACCCCCTTGAAAAAAATCCGCTTTCTGTAGCCCGATCGACGCCCGGAACAACAGATCGCGCAAATACTCATGGTCGATCGTCAGGCGCGCGGACGAGTAAACCAACCCGGACACGCCTTCCTGCGCCGCATCCTGAGTCTCCCGGCTGACCGTCGCGTTGATCGTCGTCATGCCGCTGGGCGACCACCCCACCCCGGCTTCGGCGACCAGCGTGGTCTGCGAAGGATAGCGCGGACTGGCGAAACGCCGGGCCTCACCGCCGACCAGCAGCCGCCAGCGCCAAACCGAATTCTCATCGTAATCGATGCCCGCGAGCATCTGGAAGCTGCTCGAATTCGCACTGATCTGACCGGCCGGCGTGTGGGTGTAATCCTGGCCGAGCGCCCGCACCACGAACACCACGCTGCGCAACGGCGCGAATTCGTAACGCAGCGTCGCCCCGCCCTGCACCACCACCCGGTCGCGGTAGGATTGACTGGTGGGAATCCCCTGGATCGTCGTCCCAGCATAGGACCAACGTGTCGCCTGCAGGTTCGGGACGATGCTCCAACGCCCATCGTCGATCGCGTAGGACGCCCGCACATCGTCGAGCTGAAACGCGATCGGCCGGTCGCTGGCGATCGTACCGACCTGCCCCCGATCCTCGTGCTGCACGACGTGCGCCGCGGCGATGGTCAGTTTGTCATCGCCGATATCGATCCGCCCGCCGGCCGATACGGTTGCGTCAATCCGGTCCTGGCCGGGCAATGCGAGATAACGCGTATCCTGCACCGAAAACATCGCGCCGAACGCATCGCGCGACCAGTTTGTCCCGACACCCAGCACGGGATTGGTAACGACTTCCCAGCTTCCCCGCCGGTGCGGCCCGGGGAACGCGTTGCTGCTGTAGCCAACCGCCTGGTCGAGCCGGGGCATGAATTCGAACGCGCCTTCCCGCACGCCCAGCGGCATTTGTTCGGGGTGGAGACGTGTTTCGACCGTCACCCCGTCGCCCATGTCGTAGCCGGGCACGCCGTCGGGGAACAACGCCGTCATCAGTTCGGCAACCGCCCGCCCGGCAAGGCAGACCGCCCCGACCAGAACCAGGAAGCCCCACAGCAAGAACGATCGCGCCCACATAGGACGCGGACTATCGCGTGCAAACGCTAATTTTCAGTTAACGCCGTCATTTTCAGTTAACGCCGTCCGCCAAATGTCAGGGCGCCGCCGCGACCTCCGGCATATCGGTCTCCCATCCCCCGCCCAATGCCTTGTACAAGGCGACAAGGTTCGAAGACACCGTGGTCGTGCTGTCCGCCATCTGCAATTGCGCGCCCAACAGGCTGCGCTGAGCATCCAGCACCGTCAAAAAATCCGCCACCCCTTGCTGATACCGGCTTTGCGCCAGGCCCAACGCGCGGCGATTGTCCGCTACCGCCTGGATCAACTCGTCGCGCCGGCTCTGTTCCGCCTGATACGCCGTCAGCGCGTTATCGACATCGTGCCAGGCTTGCAGCACCGTCTTCTGGAAACCGATCGCCGCCTCCTGCTGCAAGGCCTCCCGCAGTTGCAACGTGGCACGCAACTGCCCGCCCTCGAAGATCGGGATCGTCAGTCCCGGACCCGTCGCATATTGTTTTGAATTCAGGTCGAACGCGTGACTGAGCTGCAACGACTGCAATCCGAAACTACCCGTCAACTTCAGCGACGGATAAAAATTCGCCTCCGCCACACCGATATCGGCCGTCGCCGCGTGAAGCTGCGCCTCCGCCAGACGGATGTCCGGCCGCCGCCGCGCGAGGTCCGACGGCAGTCCGACCGGCACACGGGGCGGCACCGGAGGCACCGGCCTGGCCGTCGCCAACTCAGCCCGCAACGCGTTGGGCGGCTGACCCAGCAACAGGCTCAAAGCGTTGATCGCCTGCGCCTCCTGCTGTTCCAGGTTCGGGATTTGCGCCAGCGTGGTGCGCAACTGGGCCGACGCGTTGGCCACGTCCAGATCGGTGGTAACCCCGCCGGCGGCCCGCTGCTGCGTCAGGCTCAGGCTCTGGCGCGCGGTGCGGACGTTGTCGCGCGCGATCTGCAACTGCGTCTGCACGCCACGAAGCTGAATGTAATCCCTGGCAACCTCTGCCAAACTGGACATCAACGCCGCACGCCTGGCCTCGCTGGCGGCCTCTTCCGATGCCGTGGCGGATTCCACCGACCGCCGCACCCGGCCCCAGAAATCGACCTCCCAGGAGGCATCGAACCCGCCCTGCCAGATATCGAACGGCTGCAGGCCACGGCTCTGGATGCCGCCGGTGGCGTTGCCGGACGCCCCGTTGGCCGATCGCCCCGCCGCGCCGGGTGCGATGGAGAAAAACCCATTGTTGCTGGCCTGCTGGCGCGTGTACGACGCATTGCCATTGAAGGTGGGAAACTGCGACGCCCGCGCGAAACCAAGCTGCGCACGCGACTCGGTCAGGCGAACCGCGGCTGCCTGAACGTCCAGGTTCTCCGCCGCCACCCGCCGCTCCAACCCGGTCAGAACCGGATCGCCAAACAGCTTCCACCACTCCGCATCCACCGGTTCCGCCACCGTCATACTGCGCGCCGGCTTCACCGCTTCCTTGGGGCCGGTAAACCACGACGAGGGCGCCCCCCAATCCGGACGCCTGAAATCCGGTCCCATGGTGCAGCCGGACAGCGCCGCCGTCCCCGCCAGGGCCGCGACAATGGAAAGGCTTCGTTTTGCATTCTTGGTCATAACGGTAATCCAGCAGTCAGGCGGGGGAAGCGCAACCAGCGCCCCTGCTCGCTCACGGCACGAAGGTTATTCTTCTCCGTCATGGACCGGCCAGCCGAACCATGACGGGACAAAAACGGGGCGATCACGTCCGACCCCATGGCATCAATGCCCCGCTGCCGTGCCCTTCGGCACACGCGGCAATAGCAGGATAACCGGGGCAACGATCAACGCCAGCAGCCCAAGCAGCCAGAAAACATCCAGGTAACTCATGATGGACGCCTGTGCCTGCACCAACGCGTTGACCGAACCAAGCGGGGTGTTCCATCCGTATCCATTATACGCCGTGATATGTTCGGCCAGCCGAGCGTGGTGGAACTGGGTGCGTTCCGCCAGCAGCGTGGTTACGAACGACACACCCACACTGCCGCCCAGGTTGCGCATCAGGTTGATCAGCGCCGAGGCCTCATTATTGCGATTCGCCGGCAATCCAACGTACGACACCGCGCTGATCGGGATAAACAGGAACGGCAGCCAAACAACCTGCGACATGCGCGCGGTGGAAAGAGTCCAGAAACTGACATTCAGGCTGAGGCTCGACGCCGCCAGCAGCGACCATCCCATGCCCACCACCGCCATCAGGATCAGCCATTTCGGCTGGATCAGCCGTCCGGTGACCAGCCCGGCGACCGGCATCAGGAACAGCGTGGCGATGCCGC
>JAYUEJ010000802.1:0-2993 GCA_043739265.1 Rhodopila sp.
CGGCGCACAGATTGGCGAACAGCATGATCCGCCCGCGATTGTTCACCTCATACAGCAGCCGTCCATTGCCCTTCGCGGCATCCGCCGGCCGCAGCAGCACGAAATCGCTGCGGTATTGCACCAACCCGGCGGCATCGCGCGGCGCCCGGTCCAGCAGGGCGATGCCCCGATTGCGGATATGCGCCGGGTCCAGGGCACCGATGGCGACGCCATCGATCCGCTCATACGCGCCGGCGCTTCCGAACGCCGCGCCAGCAACGAACGGCGAGCGGCTATTGATCTCGATGCCGGTGATCATGTCCAGTGCAACTCGGCTTCGCTGCGATCCTGTAGGCCCTTTCGTGTCATGCCCGGAATCATATCCAGAACCAAAAACCCGTTCGGCGTCACGTCCAAAACCGCGAGGTCCGTATAGACGCGCCGCACCACACCCTTCGCGGTCAACGGATACGAACAGACCTTGCGTATGCGCGACTCGCCCTGGCCCTTGGTGGTGTGTTCCATCGCCACCCAAAGCCGCTTTGCCCCGATCGCCAGGTCCATGGCGCCCCCGACCTGCTTCACCGGTTCATTGGGGGCGCGTGCCCAGTTGGCGATGTCGCCATTCTGCGCGACCTCGAACGCCCCCAGCACGCAAAGATCGAGATGTCCGCCGCGGGCAATCGCGAAACTGTCGGCGTGATGCACGAACGATCCACCGGAGCGCAGGGTGATATGTTGCGTCCCTGCATTGACCAGGTAAGGATTGATCTTGTCCGGATGGGGTGCCGGACCGGCGCCGATCACACCGTTTTCAGAATGAAAAATTACCTCGCGGTCGTCCGGCACATGATCCGACACGCCGGTCGGGATGCCGATTCCCAGGTTGACGAACCAGCCTTCGGGGATGTCGCGGGCGATTCTGGCGGCGATGCCGGCGCGGTCCAACGGTTGAAATGTCATTGCGGTTTCTTTCACGCTGGAACATGCACGACGCGATGCACGAAGACGCAAGGCGTATGAACGTTGGCCGGAGGTATATCGCCGAGTGCAACGACATGGCGGGTTTGCACGATGGTCAGACCGGCGGCCATGGCCATCACCGGATTGAAGTTCCGGGCACTTTCCCGATGCGTCAGGTTGCCCCAACGATCGGCTTCCCACGCATCGACCAGCGCGACATCGCCGCGCAGGGGAAATTCCAGCAGGCAGTTGCGGCCGTCGATGATTCGCGTCTCGCGTCCCTCGGCCAGCAGCGTGTCGGCGCCGGTGGGGGTGTAGAACGCCGATATGCCGGCGCCGGCCGCGCGCAGCCGTTCCGCCAGCGTGCCTTGCGGAACGATTTCCAGCGCCAGCTTGCCGGCGGCGAACAGCCGGCCGGCGATGCTGTCGGCCCGAACGAAACTACAGATCAGCTTGCTGACATGGCCCGATGCCAGAATGTCGGCGACCGGCCCGGTATCCCGCCCGCCGGAGTTGGCCACCAGGGTCAGGTCCCGCGCACCCTGCGCGATCAGGCCCGCCACCAGGGTTTCCGGCATGCCGTTGCCGAAGCCGGGCAACAGGATGACGGCACCGTCCGCGATACCGGCCAACGCGGCCGCCACATCGGGTACGAATTTATCGATCATGCGGCGTTTTCTTTCTTGGAGTCCGGGGTCTGCTATGCCGGTATCTGAGCGCGGATCGACCCCAATGGCAACGCAAGCCGCCCGCCATCAGGGCAGGGCAATCGGGTGAACAAAAAAGTTGGAACGCCAAGGTCGCCAAGGAACCCCCAGGATACCGCGTTCGCCGTCGAATACAGAGGCGCAGCCGGCTTCAACCGGTGCCTTGGCCGGCCCGATGCTGAGTGATCAGCCCATTTTGGCGACCTTGGCGTTCCATCTTCCCGGGTAACGGCGGTTCGTTCGTGCCGTGTGCAAGACAGTCATCAAGCGGACGCGGAGTTTCGCGGAGTTAAAATGTTCCATCCACGGCACGCCGCACCGTGGGTTCATCATGTCTCGGTGGTGGCCAACCGATAACGCCATAAGAGCCTTGTTTATTCACCTGAAGGCCCTGGCCATCAGGGCGTTTCGGGTTGTGTAAGGGTTTCCGAAAGTGCCGATCAGGCCCTGTTCGGCAACCGCGACCGATCAATGCAACACCGTCTCATGCGCTGCTTCAGGCCCGGGTTTGGTTCGCCAGCCATTGCCGGGGCCTCGTGCGAGAGAGGGATATCCAGTTCGCCAAGGAACCATGAGGCCGCCGGATCGGCTTCGCCAGCGTTGTCCGGGATCAGTGGCCGAAATGGCGCTTCAGCCGGTCGATCGCCTCCGCCAGCACTGCTTCCCGCTTGCAGAAGGCGAACCGGGCGTAGTGCCGGGGTGCCCCGGCCTCATCGTAGAAGGCCGAGACCGGAATCGCGGTTACGCCGGCGTTTTCGGTGATATGGCGGCAGAACGCGACGTCATCGCCATTGAAGCCCAACGGCGAAAAATCGGTGGTGATGAAATAGGTCCCCTGCGTCGGCAGCACGGCCAACCCGGCCGAAGCCAACCCGTCAGCCAATTGATCCCGCCGAGCCTGCAGGTTACCCGCCAACGAGGCGAAATAGGCATCGTCCTTGGCCAGTCCTACGGCGACTGCCCGTTGCAGGTTGGGCGCGGTGGTGAACGTCAGGTTCTGGTGCGCCTTTTGCACCAACGGGGTCAACGCCGCGCCCGCCGTCACATACCCGACCTTCCATCCGGTCAACGAAAACGTCTTGCCGGCGCTGCCGATGCGCATCGTCCGCTCCCGCATGCCCGGCAGAGTCATCAGCGGGATGTGCTTCGCGCCGTCGAACACCAGATGCTCATACACCTCATCGCAGATCGCGTAGGTATCGTGGCGTTGCACGAGATCGGCGATAAAGTTCAGTTCCTCGGCGGTGAACACCTTGCCGTTCGGGTTCATGGGGGAGTTGAACAGGATCGCCTTGGTTTTCGGGCCGAACGCGTCGGCGAGTGCCGCCCGCGGCAGGTCCCAGT
>JAYUEJ010000803.1:0-2990 GCA_043739265.1 Rhodopila sp.
GTGGGGATGATCGGGCCGTGCAACAGCCGGTGGGTGCGCGGGCTCATTGTAACGGGAGACGGTTCCGACGCGGGCGCTGGCAGGATCGACGGATTGGCCACATCGACGGTCATGCGGGGGAGTCCTTAAACATATCGGTCCCGAACCGTCCGGCGATTGGAAACGCCATTTGGTGGACGCTTTTGGGCTCCATGACAGACCTCTACCATTGTCACTATAATTATGCAATCCACTAACGGGCTGTCGATCACCGATGAGTGCGGCGGCGTGGTTTTGCTGAATGGCCATATCATTCGCATCCCGCCACGCGGACCCGAGTTCGAACTGGGTCAGGCGATGGTCGCGCTTGACGCCGCCAGGAACATCGGCGGGCCGGCGGGGGACAAACTGACCAGAAGCGTGTTCGACGCCATTGGGTCCATAGCCAAGGTTGCCGGGAAACGCGGCCAGGTCTGAAATCGCCGCCGCATCGGTGCGTCCTAAGCCGCTTCCACGAACCGCAGTATCTCGGCGGCAACCTCGGCTGGCTTGTCGAGTTCGGCCAGATGCCCGGCGCCCGGAACGATACGCAGGGTGGTCGGTCCGCCGATGCCCCGGGCGAAGCTATCGGCATAGGACCGCGGCATAATCCGGTCGTGTTCGCCCCACAGCAATAGTGTCGGGGCCTTGATCCGGTGCAGGCGCTTTTCGATCCGCGTATTACCGAGCGGCCAGAAGATGCGGGCGGCGGCTTCGTTGGCTCGGACTTGCGCGATCGGCCATTCGACCGAGTTCTCGCCGGCTGGCTGGGTTTTCAGGGCGGTCCAGATGTCCGGATCGGTACACATCAGCCCGGCCACGGCGTCGCCGCGCTGCGCCCAGGGGTCGGTTGGTGGGTTTGTCTCGTCGAACAGGCCAAACGGGGCGATCAGGGCCAGTGCGCGCACGCTGGTTGGCCACAGCGCCGCGACCTCGGCGGCCAGCGAAGCGCCGACCGAACTGCCGGCCAGGTCAGCGCCATGCAGGCCGGCCTGGTCCAGCGTGTCGCGCACCGCCAACAGCCAGTCCAGGTGTGAATCCAGGATGGAATGACCGCGGTCTCCACCCGGGAATCCGGGCAACGAGGGCACGATGACCGTGCGGGATTTTGCCAGTTCGTCGAGGAACGGGATCCATCGGGGCAGGCCGCCGAAACCGGCCAGGAAGCCGATTTTTGGGCCGGTTCCCTTGCGCCAGACGCGGGTGGGAAACCCGTTGACCGCGATTATCCCAGTGTCCGGCATCGACGTGTCCGGCATCGCAGTGTCGGGCATCGACGTGTCCGGACCGGTCATTCCGCCGCGACTTTCGGCAGATAGGCCGGAACCTCGGCGCGCTGGGAGGCGTCCATCGGTCGCGGCCACCAATGGTCGGTCCAGCTTGCGTGGATGTCCTTCAGTTTCGGCATGACCTGTTCGGCGAACAGTTTGGTGTTGTAACGGGTCAGGTCCTTGCTCATGTTGCCATATTGCAGCAGCAGCATCAGGTGTCCGACATTCAGTTGCGTTGCGACCTCGCGAAGCTGTTCGGCGACCTCGTCGGGGGAGCCGATAATGACATAGCCGTTGTCCACGATGGCCTGCATTTCGCGGGCGACGGCGGCTCGTTTGATCTGGCTTTCGATGCCGGCGCGCTGGCTGCCTTCGCTCGTGTAGCCGGGGGGGCTGGCCCATTTCGGATCGACGTGCAGGCAGCGGCCGTAGAAATACTCTGCCGCCTCGGCGTAGAGTTCGAAGGCTTGCTCACGGGTTTCGGCGACGCCGACGAATTGCAGGAATCCGGCCTGGTAGGGGTTGCGGTCTTTGCCCAGCCGATCCATTTCTGTCCAGAAACCGTCCATCGTCGCGCGGCCGGCTTTGTAGCCGTAATAGGACAGGTAGCAGTAAACGTAGTTCATTTCGGCGCACCAACGCCAGGTCTCCACCGATCCGCCGCCCGGCACCCAGATCGGCGGATGCGGCTGCTGGATCGGGCGGGGCCAGACGTTGACGTAGCGTTGCTGGTTGAAGCGGCCGTTGAAGGCGAAGGTGTCTTTCTCGGTCCAGGCCCGGATCACCAGGTCATGCGCCTCATGGTAGCGCTCGCGGAGTTGGCTGGGATTGGTGCCGTATGCATAGCAGGTGTCCATCGGCGTGCCGACGGGAAAGCCGGCGATCAGGCGGCCGCCGGAAATCACGTCGATCATGGCGAATTCTTCTGCGACGCGGGTCGGCGGATTATACAGCGCCAGCGAATTGCCCATGACGCAAATCGCCGTGTCCCGGGTGCGGCGGGACAGGGCCGATGCGATCAGGTTGGGCGAAGGCATCAGGCCGTAGCCGTTGGAATGATGCTCGTTTACGCAGACGGCGTCGAAGCCGACTTCGGCGGCGTATTCCAGTTCGTCCATGAAGTCGTTGTACATCAGGTGGGCCCGTTTGGGGTCGAACAGAGACGAATGGATATCGACCCAGACCGATGGGTTGGCTTCGCGGAAATCCTCGGGCAGGTCCGTGTAGGGCATCAGGTGGAACCACATGAGTTTCATGAACGATCTCCGGCTTTGGGCTACCGGCGAGTATCGTTGGGGTCTGACGGGTATGTCAATTTGAGGGGCTGGTGGTTGTGTGGCGGTCACGGACGGGCGCAACTGGTTGCCCTGGCGGTTGCTGTTTAGCGGCCCGGGTTGGCGGTTTGGCCGCACACAGTGCGGTAGTCCTTGGTGTACCAGGAGGCGTTGGCATCGGCTGGCAACGGCAGTGACAGTGCCGTCGTGCCGTAATTGCAGACGATGTAGTAAGGTTCGCCGGACGCTTTGGGGTACGGAAGCCGCCAGGCGCCGGCGACAGGCGGGAGTTCGGTGGATGGGCCATCGGAAATCGTGGTGTGGGTTAGCCGCTTGCCATTGAAACGCGCGGGACATTCGGTCGTGGAGCTGAGGGCCTGACTGGCCAGGCCCAGTGTGAAGAGGCCGGCGAGGCTGCCCCGGGTCG
>JAYUEJ010000804.1:0-2986 GCA_043739265.1 Rhodopila sp.
GGTTTCCAATCATCGTGAAAATGTTGTGGAACGCATTGGGGTGAACCAGCACGTTGGAACGCCAAGAACGCCAAGATACCGCGTTCACCGTCCAACACCTAGGCGTGGCTGGCTTCAGGCGGCCCCCCGGGCAACCCGATGCTCATTCATCAGCCTTTTTTGGGGACCTTACGACCTTGGCGTTTCGACTTTGTTTATTCACCCGATGGCCTTGATCGCCGCATCCATCGCGCTGGGATTTTTCCCCACGTATCTGTTACTGGTTCAGGTTCCAGATATCACTGTCCAGCATCCATGTTCCGTTCAACCGCTTCCAAACCACGACATACTTGCCGTTCACCGTGGTCATCTGTTTCTGCTCGGTTTACATTTCGGATGTGAAACGACCCATTTCCCTCGCCATGTCGCCGTATTGATCGACCGAAACGGTTTGCAGGCCGGTGATTTTCAATCCGCTTTGGATCGCGCCGGCCCAGATCTTCTGGATGCCGTCCCGCCCGGTCACGATGTCGCTGCCCGGGGGAAAAATAGTGGCGTGCGGCGTATAGAGCCTGGCGATGGTGGCGGCGTCGCCCTTGGCGTAGGCGGCGATGAATTTCTTGTTTCCGGCATCGATCTCGGACTTCACGTCGCGTGCCTGGGCGGTCGCACAGAGAAGCAACAGCAGGATAGCGACCATCATGGATTTCATAGAAGTTTCCCTCCTTTTTTTAACAGACGCGCGCGATGCGGGCTGGCGAAGCGGCGAATTTGTGTCAATTGACGATACCGGGATTGCAAGGTCGGGATTGCAAGGCCGGGGTCGCGCGCCGATGCTTGCGCCTTCCTTGTAGAAGGCCGCTGTGTTGTCCGAGACTTTAGCGTTTTCCCTGCACCCCATCGGCACCCTGCACACCCCCTGGCGCACGATCGGCGAATGCCCGCGCAACGGCCGCCAACCCGACCCGGCGCCAATCTGCCTGGCACGCGTGCTGCCGGAATTCCAGGAGGGGCTGATCGGCCTGGAGGGCTTCTCCCACTTGATTCTGCTGTATTGGCTCGATCGGGCGACACAGCCGAAGCTGACGTTCACGCCGCCGTTCGATCACCAACCACGTGGCGTGTTTTCGACCCGGGCGCCGTTCAGGCCGAATCCGATTGGGGTATCGGTTGTCGCGTTCGATGGGTTCGACGGTTCGGATACGCTAAAAGTCCGTTACCTGGACTGTATCGACGGCACGAAGCTGCTTGACGTCAAGCCCTATCTACCGACCACGGACAGCGAACCGAAGGCCACGATGGGCTGGCTCGACCCGCATGCCACTCGAAATAGTAACAACCCGGAATAAGGTATGATCGTCCTGGTTCAGGCAACCGCATACCAGCCGGCCGTTGACTGTTGAAGACGAGGCCAACGGGCGGGCGGCATGGCAGTCTTGGAATTGCGCGCCGGCGCGCAATACCATCGCGCTTCAGGTGAACAGCACCGCGACCTTGGCGAGAGTGATCCAGACGCCCCACAGGATCGGAATGCCCACGGCGGCCCAGGCGAGTATCGACGCCAGATTGAGGCCCGCCGCCCCGGTTCGTTCGGTCACCGAAGTGGTGGTCGCTATACTTTGCAGGGCGGCCACTTCGGCGTCGGACATAAACCACTTGCTGGCCACCGGCCGCACAAGCAGGTTCGCCACCAGCCCGACCACCAGCAATCCGGCCAGCAGATACATCGTCACGTCATAGACAGACGAGCGTGGCACACCGGCGGCGATCGCGGTCTCCCGCATATAGCCGACGAGTACTGGGCCGATGACGCCGGCGGTGGACCATGCGGTCAGCAGACGGCCATGGATCGCGCCGACAAACTGCGTGCCGAACAGGTCCGCCAAATATGCGGGCACTGTCGCGAAGCCGCCGCCATACATCGACAGGATGACGCAGAAGAACGCGATGAACAGCACCATGCTGCCGGCATGCGCCGCCCAGGGCGCCGCCGCGTACATCGCGATCCCCAACAGGAAGAACACGAAATACGTCACCTTGCGACCCAGCTTGTCCGACAGGGACGCCCAGAAGAAGCGGCCACCGATATTGAACAGCGACAAGAGGCCGGCAAAACCAGCTGCGATCGCCGCGACGGCGATACGTTGCGGGCCGCTCAGGTCGGTGAACGATACATCCGGATGGCCGATTAATGATCCGCCGAAGATCTCCTGCAACATCGGTGAGGCCATGCTCAGCACGCCGATGCCGGCGGACACGTTCATGCACAGCACCACCCAAACGCACCAGAACGCCGTTGTTTTGTGGGCATTTTTGAGATGCACATGGCCCCTGGTGATCATTGCTTTGGCGTTGCGGGCGGGCGGAGTCCATCCCGCCGGCTGCCATCCGGGTGCCGGCACGCGGTAACCGAAAGCGCCAGCCATCATGAAGACAAAGTAGATCAAACCCATCGCGACGAAGGTCTGCCACACACCCCCTGATGCCGCGGTGCCGAAATCCGCCATCAGCATCTGCGCCAGCGGGGCGCCGATCATCGCGCCGCCGCCGAACCCCATGATCGCCATGCCGGTGGCCATGCCACGCCGGTCCGGGAACCATTTTATCAATGTCGATACGGGGGAGATATAACCCAGTCCCAGGCCGATGCCGCCCAGCACACCGGTGCCCAGCCAGAGGATCCAGAGCTGGTGCGAGATGATGCCGGCGGCTCCAAGCAGAAGGCCGCCGGACCAGCAGATGGCGGCGATGACGCCGGCTTTGCGGGGGCCGGCGCGTTCCAACCAGCCGCCCCAGATCGCGGCCGAGACGCCCAGGAAGACGATAAACAGGGTGAAGACCCAGGACAGGTCGGAGACGAGCCAATCGCAGCTTGTCGTGAACAGGGCATTCATCATGCCGGAACCGGCCGGGCAAGCCAATGGCTTGGCTCCTCCGACCGCTCGGGACAGCGGCAGCCAGAAGACGCTGAAGCCGTAGGCCATGCCGATGCACAGATGGATTGCCA
>JAYUEJ010000805.1:0-2975 GCA_043739265.1 Rhodopila sp.
ATCTGCGAATAATCAGCGCTCACCAGCACATGCCCCGGTTCGGCAATGAACGCATGCCGTATCCGGCTGCCCTCCTCGGTTCGAATGGGAATGTTCTGCAAATTCGGATCGGTCGAGGATAGCCGCCCGGTGGAGGCGATCGCCATCGCAAAACTCGTGTGTACCCGCCCCGTGTCGGGATTGATGTCGTTCACCAGGGCGTCGGCATAAGTCGATTTCAGCTTTTGCAACTGCCGCCATTCCAGAATGCGACCCGGCAGTTCGTGCCCCATATCAGCCAGCGCTTGCAGCACTGAAGAATCCGTTCCCCATGCCCCGGTTTTCATCCGCTTGCCGCCGGAGAGCTTCTGTTCGTCGAACAGCACCTCGCCGAGCTGCTTGGGACTGCCGACATTGAACGAACGTCCGGCGAGGCGATGGCAATCCTGCTCCATCACCGCCATCCGGGCTTCGAAATCGACCGACATTCGCCGCAGATCGTCGGCATCGACCTTCACCCCGGCGCGCTCCATTTCCAGCAGGATCGGGATGAGCCGCCGTTCCACCTGTTCGTATAGCGCCAAGCCGCCATTCAGCCGCAGCCCGGGCTTCAGCGCATCCCAAAGCCGCAGAGTCACATCCGCATCTTCAGCCGCATAGGCAGTGGCGCGATCGATCTGCACCCGGGCGAAAGGCACCCGGTTCCGCCCCGTTCCCGTGACCTCGTCATAGCTGATTGGTGTATGCCCCAGATGAAGCCGCGAAAGCTCATCCAGCCCATGCCCATGCATGCCTGCCTCCTGCGCATAGGAAATGAGCATCGTGTCATCGACTGGTGCCGAGGTTGGGAAACCCGCCCGCGACATGATCATCATGTCGAATTTGGCATTTTGGAAGATCTTCAGGACCGACGGATCAGTCAGCAGCGGTCCCAGCACGGCGATTGTCGCGTCCAGCTTGATCTGCTCACCCAACACCTCGTGCCCGACCGGGGCGTAGCAAGCCCGTCCCGTCGCGGTCGCCATCGAAAACCCGATCAACCTGGCTCGCATCGGGTCTAGCCCGTCGGTCTCGGTGTCGATGGCAACCCGCCCAACCGCCCTGGCTTCGGCCACCCACACCGCCAGCGCCTCCGCCGAGGTAACGGTGTGGTATGGGCCGAACCCGGACTCCATCCGCGTGGACGCCAGTCCGGCATCGCTCGGCATCGGGGCGGCAGCCCGTGATTCAGCGGCTGCCTGCGCCTTGACCGGCGTCGGCCCCTCCAGCCCCAGGCGGGCGATTGTACTCCGAAATCCCTGGGCCGCCAGCCAGGCAACCAGTCTTGGACGGTCGGCGTCACGTTGTCCCAGTGTCTCCACCGGAACCGGCAGTGGGGTATCCTCGCGCAACAGCACCAGTTGGCGGGAAATCCTCGCCTTGTCGGCATGCTCGATCAGCATGTCCCGCCGTTTTGAGGGCTTCATCCCCGGCGCCGCTGCCAACACCGCTTCGACATCGCCGAACTCGTTGATCAGTAGTGCCGCACCTTTGGGTCCAATGCCCGGTACGCCGGGCACGTTGTCGGTGGAATCCCCGATAAGCGCCTGCACCTCGACCATCTTATTCGGCATGACACCGAATTTTTCCATCACCTCGGCTGGTCCGATCGACTTTTGCTTGATTGGATCAAGCATATCGACGCCGGGCCGGATCAACTGCATCAGGTCCTTGTCGGAGGACACGATCGTCACCTGTCCGCCGATGTTGGTCGCCGCCAGGGTGTAGGCGGCGATCAGATCGTCGGCTTCCCAGTCCGCCAACTCAATGGCCGGAACGCCGAACGCCTCGGTCGCTTCCCGCACCAGCGCGAATTGCGGAATCAGCTCCTCCGGTGCAGGCGGGCGATGGGCCTTGTAGGCGTCATACAGACGATTTCGAAAAGTCAGCCGTCCGGCATCGAAGATAACCGCGATGTGGGTGCCGACGTGCTCCTTCAGCAGCTTGGCCAGCATGTTGGTGAAACCGAACACCGCGTTCACGGGGGTTCCATCCGGCCGCGTCATCGGTGGCAGCGCATGGAAGGCGCGGAAGATGAAACCCGATCCGTCGATCAGGATCAGGTGCAATGGTTTGGTCGCGATCTCTGCCGGAAGCTCCGCAGGGATGTCAGTGTCCGCTGGCGTGATCAGCTCCCGGGTTCAGGACATAAAGACGCGAGCAATAGGGGCACATCACCTCCTCCTCGGCGATTCGGAGGAACACCCTGGGGTGACCAAGGCCACCACCGCCGCCATCGCAGGCCGCGGTGCGCGAGTCCACATGGATGATCTCGGTCGGTGTCACCGTGGAAGCAGGCGTTGGGACGGCGCCGTCGGGCATTTTGATCCTCGGTCTGGTCGTGGAAGCAGCGTGATGATAGCGATACGGCAAATGCTTTCAACCGTGCTCCTGTGAATCAGCGCCTTACCCATGTCCTGCTTAGTGTCCTGCTTGGTGTTTTGCTGCTCGCCGGCTGTGTTGCGCAGACCGCGCGGCCGTACCCAACCGTGAACAAACCCCCGGAAACCGCAGGTGTGTTCGAAATGCCTGACGGCATGGCACTGCCTTACCGTGTCTGGCTGCCGGACGGCCACCCCTTTGCCATCGTGTTGGCCTTGCACGGCATGAACGACAGCCGCGACGCGTGGGAGTATCCCGCGCCTGACTTCGCCGCGCTCGGAATCGCCGTGTTTTCGCCGGATATGCGCGGTTTCGGCGCAACGAGGTCGCGGGGCTTCTGGCCCGGCACCGCCAGCCTGACCGAGGACGTCGGCGTCATGGTGAGACTGCTGCGCACCCGCTATCCCCATACAAGATTGATTCTGATGGCCGAAAGCATGGGTGCCGCTGCCCTGATGGTACTCAATACCCAGCCCGACCCGCCGCCGGTGGACGGCTACGTGCTGATCGCACCGGCGGTCTGGGGGCGCGCAAAAATGAATCCTCTGATGCGGGCCTCGCTGTGGCTGGCCGAC
>JAYUEJ010000806.1:0-2961 GCA_043739265.1 Rhodopila sp.
GGGTCCAGGCTCCCTGTTATCTGCTCGGTGAATGGCGTGGCGGCCGGCGCCGGGGCCAGTTTCGCCCTGGCCGGCGATATCGTGCTGGCTGGCCGATCCGCGACGTTCGTGCAGGCGTTTATCCGGATTGGCCTGGTGCCGGACAGCGGCGCCAGCTTTTTCCTGACCCATCTGATCGGCGATGCCCGCGCCCGAGCGCTGGCGATGCTGGGCGATGCCATCGATGCGGACACCGCCGAACGGTGGGGCATGATCTGGAAGGCGGTGGATGACTCGGCGCTACAGGCGGAAACCACGGCGCTGGCGGTTCGTCTGGCCAAGGCCCCGGCACAGGCTTTGGCCGCCATCAAGGTCATGTTCGCGGCGGCGGCACGCAACACCATGGACCAGCAACTCGATCTTGAAGCGAAGCTGCAAGGCGACGCCGGCCGGTCGGCTGACTTCGCAGAGGGCGTGCGGGCGTTCCAGGACAAGCGGGCGCCACGCTTTCAGTAGTTTGGACAGGCCGGCGCATAGCTTGGTTGCGTGGTGTATTCTCGAGGCGCCGAAGGGGCCGATAGCGCTTCGAAAAAGCGATCCAGTTGCCGGATCGGATAGGTTTGACTGACCGGCGCATCCGGGTCCGCGGTGCAGCCGATCAGGCACAGACCGAAGATCAGCACGGACAGTGTCTGGGTTGAGCGCATGGAGCCTCCTGTCGGCCCGTGCCTCCGTCCTGAACCTTGCCCCCGGGTGCCGGGCGTGCTTGGAATTGACCCGGCTGGAAGTCGATACGCCCGACGCGGCAACCCTGGCGAGATGAAGTCTTTACCGTTGACCCGACCATCGGGAGCGGCTGGCTCATCCTGCCTTCGGGGCCGGATTGGGTAACGATGTGAATGAAATAGCCGTGCCGGCGCGGCCGCCGAAATAATGAAACGTCTTGGTAAGGAGAAAACAATTGGCAAAATTCAAGATCGCGACGCCGGCCGGCGCCAGCTTCAGCACCGCCGGCGGTGGTTACGACTATGAAATGGGAGAGTTGGAAGGGATCGACGCCGAAATCGTCGAAGGCCCGACCGACGAGGACGGCTTTATCGCGTTCGCTCGGGATGCCGACGTCATCTATGGCAAGGGCATGCGGTTCACCACGAAGGTTGTCGAATCGCTTTCAGAACGATGCCGGGCGATTGTATTGGGCAGCGTTGGGGTGGACAGTGTGGATGTGGTGGCGGCGACCGCGCGCGGCATGCCGGTGACCAACTGCCCCGATACGTTCATCGAGGAAGTCGCCGATCACGCGATGATGCTGCTGCTTTCGTCGCATCGCCGGACGCTGGAACAAGACCGCATGGTTCGCGACGGCCGCTGGCGCGAAGGCCGGCCGGCGCTGTTGCAGATCCCTCGGCTGATGGGCCAAACGCTGGGGTTGATCGCATTCGGGCATGTGGCGCGGGCGGTGGCGAAGCGGGCGAAACCGTTCGGCCTGCGGGTGATCGCGTATGACCCGTTTATTGAGGAGCTGGTGATGGTGGAGCACGGGGTGCTGCCGGTGACGCTGGAGGACGTATTGTCGCAGTCGGACTTCATCTCGATGCACGCGCCGGCGACGCCGGAAGCGGAAGGCATGCTGATGGAGAAACATTTCCGGCAGATGAAGAAGACCGCGGTCTTCATCAACACCGGCCGCGGTCCGACCGTGCAAGAGTCCGCGTTGATCAAGGCGTTGTCGGAGGGCTGGATCGCTCATGCCGGCCTGGACGTGCTGGAGATCGAGCCGCCGGGCAACAACAATCCCATTTTGGGCATGGCGAACGTTACTTTATCGGCACACACGGCATCCGCGTCTGCCCGGTTTGATCCGGCCAGGAAACGTCATGTCGGGCGGGAGTTGGGGCTGATCCTGGGTGGAAAGTGGCCAATGAGCTGCGTCAACCCGGCGGTTCTGATGAAGTCGAATTTGCGTCGTTGGCAACCGATTTCGATGGAGCGCGGGCCGAACAGTTAGCGTTTGGTGTTGCACCGTCATGGCCCGATTGGCGGGTCATGACGGGGGCAGAACGGTGCCGCTGGCCAATCCAACCTCCTTGATCACGCCCTGTGCACCAAGACGCATTCAATGCAGCCGCATGTCCGCATCGACATGACGCAATTCGCCGGCTGTGATCACCGGTACGGCCCCGACCCGCACCTGCACGATGGAACCGTCCAGGTTCGCGTTCCACCAGTCGCAGAACTTGCGTAACCGGGGAAAAGTCAGTCGCGGATCGTCATCCCAGCGATCCATGTCCTGCCAGAGGAATGTCTGGACCAGCGTCTGATGGTCCGGCATGCGATAGAGAATTTCGGCGGTGGTCTGGCGCCATCCGGTCAGTTGCCGAACCAGGTCATGGTCGTTCATCGCTTGGCCTCCTGCGTTCCGAACCGTCGCCACAGCGGCTGACCGGCAAGGTGATAAAGCCATGTGGGCGAGTGGATCGCTGTTGCCTGCGTCACAATTCTGTATTTTGTTTTCGCTCTTATCGCGTTATCGGTTGGCCTCCGCCGAGACATGGTGGACGCACGGCGCGGCGTGCCGTGGCGATGCCCAACAACGATCGCTCCGCCCTTGCATCGACCAGTGGCGTGACGGACGAGGCAGCTTCTGGCAAATTCGGTGCCGCGGACAGAACATTTTAACTCCGCGAAACTCCGCGTCCGCTTGATGACTGTCTTGCACACCGCACCAACGAACCGCCGTTGCCCAAGAAGGTGAAACAACCCGACTGCAACAGATAACGCTAAAAGAACCTTTGTTTTGGCTCTTATGGCGTTGTTTATTGGGATTGGCTATGATGGTGACCTGTGATGCAGGGAGGCCACCATGGACGTGGCTAAATTCGAAGAGTGGCTAAGCGGGATGGCGGCGCTGACATCGCCGCAGCGCCGTGAGGCATGGCGGACGCTGGCCCTGTCCGAGACTTCGGACGGCGGTGCCATCGA
>JAYUEJ010000807.1:0-2958 GCA_043739265.1 Rhodopila sp.
TGGCTATCGAAGGGATGAAGATGACCCTCACGGAATTGCGGTATCTGGTCGCGGTCGCGGACCTGCGTCATTTCGGCCGAGCGGCGGAGCGTTGCAACGTGACGCAGCCGACGCTGAGCAGCCAGTTGCGGAAGCTGGAGGACGGCCTGGGGGTGGCGCTGGTGGAGCGAACCACGCGATCGGTAACCCTGACCCCGATCGGGGATCGGATCGTCATTCACGCGCGGCGTATCCTGGAGGAGGCCGATATCATCACGGAAGTCGCCCGTCATCGTCACGGAACGTTGATGAGTAGTCTCCGCATTGGGGTCATCCCAACCCTCAGTCCGTATATTCTTCCATTACTGCTGAAAAAGTTGCATGCGAACTTTCCCGACCTGCGGCTGGTCCTGCGGGAGGATCTGACCGACACGCTTTTGGCGGCACTCGATTCGCATGCCCTGGACGTGTTGCTGATCGCGCTTCCCGATCAGGTCGAGCACTATCCTTGCATGCCGCTTTTCAACGAACCGTTCTGGCTGGTTTGCCCGACCGGCCACAGGCTCGGCAACCAGCCTTTCGTGGCGGAAGAGGAATTGGTCGGGGAACGAATGTTACTACTGGACGAAGGTCATTGCCTTCGCGACCAGGCATTGGCCATTTGCGGGCATCAGGCGCGCGATCAGGAGACCTCGAACGACGATTTCCGTGCGACCAGTCTGGAGACGATATGCGAGATGACGGCTGCGGGTTTCGGCTGCACATTGCTGCCCGCGATGGCGGTGCCAGCCCTGACGTCCGGGGATGACCGCCTGACGGTACGGCCGCTTCGGGCGTCCAGGGGCAAGCGCCGGATCGGGTTGCTGTGGCGATCCAGTTTTCCGCGCAGCGAAGATCTGATGGTGCTGGGCACCTTCATCCAAAATCAGCTTCCGGACAGTGTGGAACTGATCCACCCCGCCACTGAAAAGGCCTTATAAGCGTCCGGGGATTGCCTCGTTGTATCGACCATGGTCCTGTCGTCGCGCGTGCGGATGGTTCCGCCGGTTATGTAAGGATTCTGGATCGTGACCAAACCGTTGGAAGGCCTGCTCGTTGTCTCGTTGGAGCAAGCCGTTGCCGCGCCATACTGCGCCGCGCGTCTGGCTGACGCCGGGGCGCGAGTGATCAAGATCGAGCGGGCGGAGGGCGATTTCGCGCGTGGCTACGACAGTGCGGTGCAGGGTTTGTCGAGCTATTTCGTCTGGTTGAACCGGGGCAAGGAAAGCCTGGTCGCGGATATCAAACAGGCGGCGGACGCAGCGCTGCTGCACCGCCTGGTGGCCAAGGCGGACGTGTTCATTCAGAATCTGGCTCCCGGTGCGGCGGCGCGTTCCGGCTTTGGGTCGGAGGCGCTGCGGGAGCGCAATGAAAGGCTGATCACCGTCGATATCTCGGGTTATGGGGAGGCCGGCGAATACGCAACGATGAAGGCTTACGATCTGCTGGTGCAGGCGGAATCCGGGCTGGCGATGGTGACGGGGCATCCGGCCGGACCGGGGCGCGTGGGTGTATCGATCGCCGATGTGGGCTGCGGCATGAATGCCTATACGGGTGTGCTGGAGGCGCTGATCGAACGGTCGCTGACCGGGCGCGGCAAGGGTTTGAAGGTCAGTCTGTTCGATGCCGTCGCCGACTGGATGAATGTGCCGTTGCTGTATTTCGAAGGCACCGGGCGCTCGCCGGCTCGGATGGGATTGGCGCATCCCTCGATCTGCCCGTATGGCGCGTTCGCAACGAAGGACGGCGCCCTGGTTTTGATCTCGATCCAAAACGAGCGCGAATGGGTGTCGTTCTGCGCGCTGTTCCTGGATGCCCCGGATCTGCCGCATCAGGCTGGTTTTGACAGCAACACGGCGCGGGTCGCCAATCGCACGATAGTGGATGAGCGGGTTGGGCAGATGTTCGCCGCCCTGACCCGGGATGAGGCGGCGGCCAAGTTGCGTGTTTCCAACACCGCTTACGGGTTCGTCAACGATTTGGCGGCACTCAGTCACCATCCGGCGTTGCGGCGGACTCCGGTGGCACTGCCGAACGGCGGGGTGGCGGAGATCGTGGCACCGGCGGTTATTCGGGTTGGGGAAACGCTGAGTCTGGGGTCGGTGCCGGCGATCGGTCAAAACAATGCGGCGATCCGGGCGGAATTCGCGGGGTAGGATTTTCGTCATGGATGGGACAGGCTTTTTCCTGTTCGACATGGAAAGAGCTGCCTTAAATCGGGTTGGTAACGATTATACGCTGACTGGTGACAAGGTAGAGTCGCCACTGAAACAATCGGCACCCACTATGCGGTCGTGCCGGCCGAGACGATCCATCGGCCGGCCTTTTCCAGGACGTGCATCGAGGTTCGTCTCGGCGCCTCGGCGGCCTCTGCGTTGGAAGGATCAGCCGGAACACCCGCCGACCGCGTCCAAAAGCGCTGCGTCACGCCGACTGGAAATACCCTTCGTGAGAAACAGCCGGCCATGACCGTGACAGCGACTTCAGCGCCCCGGCGGTCCGTTCGACATCCACCATGGAGTTGTAGCCATGGAAACTGATCCGAACGCGCCCCTCCCCGTTCCACGCATAGACGCCTTGAGCATACAGTGCATCCACAACCGCCGACGCCCGCGGCGATGCGATGCAAACGCTGGCGCCGTGGCGCAACGGATCGGCCGGTGTCATGACCGGGACTCGGCAGGCGGCGAGTTCGTCCATCAGCGCAACGGTCAGCGTCTGCACATGTCGCTGCACGTCGGGCATATCGAACTGGGAAAGATACGACAATGCGCTGTTCAGCACATAGATCGGGCAATGCGCCGGATTGCCGCGGGTAAACCGCATCGCGTCGGGTTTCAGCACCGGCGGCGTGTCGTAACCGCGCGAACCGGGGGCGAACGAATGCCAGCCAGCCGAGGCGGGAGACCAATCCGGTTGCCGTTCGCGGTTCCAATACGC
>JAYUEJ010000808.1:0-8881 GCA_043739265.1 Rhodopila sp.
GCTGGTCACCATGAGGGGCGCATCTGATGCTCAAGGTCCGAACCTCAGTCAAGAACCGACCCTGTAACGAGGACCATACCACCGCGGAGCGATGGGTTCGGCGTCCGTTTCACAAAGCAGCGTAAATCCCCCGGGTTCCGGACGGTCTCATGCTGCAAATATGGGCCGTTGGTTAGCTGATGCCTGCATGTCCCGCGTTATTGCCCGGCAATCTCCTGGACTTTAACATATCGGGCTTATACGGCCGGTTCTGGTTGATTCAGGGTGGCAATTGACTCCAGCGGGCACGGTTTGTCGTTCAGGATCGGCCCCGATTTGGAGGATGGCATCCCGCTCCGGTTTAGCGCGTCCGCGGCCGCCGACGCGGTCCCGGGCGACAGCACGCGAGGCCACTGCGACGTTGACCTTTTGTCTTCCACTGATCCCGGGGAGAGTGATCCTGTTCAGGCGGCAACGGCTTCGGCATGGGAGAGGCGCTGGACGTCCCAACCAGCGTTCGCTACTGAGCGGTAGGACAACACAGATGAAGCGCAGGAGAGACGCCCGCCATGAGGTTCGGTTTGATCTACGAGCTGCAATTGCCACGCCCGTGGGATGCGGAATCCGAGCACCGGATGGTCCAGCAGGCGCTGGCCGAGGTGGTGGTCGCCGACCGGCTTGGCTACGACTACGTCTGGGCCAACGAACACCATTTCCTGGAAGAGTATTCGCACAACTCCGCCCCCGAGGTGTTCCTCGCCGCCGCCGCAGGGCGCACCAAACAGATCCATATCGGCCACGCGGTCGTGCTGTCTCCGCCCGGCTACAACCCGCCCGCCCATGTAGCCGAACGAATCGCCATGCTCGATCTTGTCTCCTCCGGCCGCGCCGAATGGGGCACCGGGTCGTCGGCGTCACGCGCTGAACTCGAAGGCTTCAACATCGACGCGGCCCAGAAGAAGCTGATGTGGGCCGAGGCGACCGAGCAGACGGCCAACATGATGACGATGGCGCCCTATCCCGGCTTCCAGGGCGACTTTTTCTCGATGCCGACCCGCAACGTCATTCCCAAGCCGTTGCAGAAGCCGCACCCGCCGATCTGGCTCGCCTGCTCGAACCGTGAAACGATCCATGTCGCCACGCGCAACGGCGTGGGCGCGCTCGCTTTCGCCTTCGTCGATCCCGCCGAGGCAGCGAAATGGGCGGCCGAATACTACGAGATCATCAAGTCCGAAGCGTGCGTGCCGATCGGCCATGCGGTGAATGCCAATATCGCGATGGCGACTGGATTTTCGGTGCATCATGACGAGGCGGAGGCGATCCGGCGCGGCGGCGAGGGCTTCCAGTTCTTCGGCTTCGCGCTCGGCCACCACTACGTCTATGGCGAGCACATCCCCGGCGTGACGAATGTCTGGGAGCGGTTCGAGCGCGGACGCGACGCGATGCCGCCCGTGGTCGGCAACGGCATTGGCACGCCAGCGCAGCTTATTGAGCGGCTTAAGCAGTATCAGGACGCCGGCGTTGACCAGGTGATCTTCATCCAACAGGCGGGGCGCAACACGCACGCAGACATCATCGACTCGCTCGAGCTGTTCGCCGCCGAGGTGATGCCGGTGATGAAAGCCGATCAGGCCGTACGCGACGCACGGAAGCAGGCTGAACTGGCGCCCTATATCGAAGCGGCACTGAAGCGGAAGACGTGGATGCGCCCGCTGGCGCCGGATGCAATTCCGCCCATCCCCGCCTACGGCCGTTCGGTCGTCGCGACCGACGGTACGCCGAACGCCATCGCAGCCCGACGCGGCGGCGGCATCAACATCCCGAGCGAGGATCCGTCCGAAAGGCGGGATCGGCGATAGCCGGGTCCTCAGAAACCGTCTCGCTTGCCTCTGGACCGGCAAACCGTAGCGTTTCGAATGATGCCAATCCACCGAAATGAGACGAAAATTTCGTCTCATCCGACCGTCCTGCCTGAGTGTACCTCAGTGAGGCGCAGGGCAGAGACTGAGGTGGACAGGTGAAAGCGGTGCGCAGCTGCCAGGCCCGATCCTTCGAGGTTTTCGTTGCACAGGTCAGCAACGACGACGACAAGCAGGTCGTGTTCAGCAGCATGCCGGCCGAGGCTGATCGGCAGGCGCAGCAGTTACGCGGCGTGCTGCATACCCTTGGAGCGACTCCGCGCACGCCGGTCACCATTCTGAGCGATGGTGCCGATGGGCCGCGGGCCGCGGACAAGGCGGCAAGTGCCGATCCGACCCGGCACGTACTGGATCGGTTTCATCTTGCCATGCATATTCAGCCTGTCGCTCAGGCTGCCTGGAGTTGGCGGGATGCCACATCCACCGTACGGCCGGCGCTTACCAAGAGTAGGTAATACCAAGTAGGATTCCATTTGCTTGCCGGCCGGAGCCGCCCCTGCCGGTCGAATAGTCCCAGTTGTGGGAGTACTCGAGTGCGAGCTTTACGCCATCCAATACCCACTCGGCCGCGGTGAGCGTAAGGCGGCTTTCAGGGACGAAACCGACACGGGTCGGACCGCCTGTTGTCGTCAGCGTCGCACCTGCGAGATCGTGGCTTCGAGAATAGCCAACGGCGACGAATGTACCTTGCGCACCGATGACCTCCACCCACGGATTCCAGTCGAACTGATAGCCAAGGGCCACCTGCCACGCGGCCGGGGTGATGCCGATGCGGCGTCCGGCGTCGTCGGTGAACCGGGCCGTTTTGATGGCTGTGTTGAACTCGCCGACCAATAGTGCCCGGCCGAAATTCATCTTCAGGTTCGCGGCCATGCCCGGTATTTGTCCGAATTGGGGCAGGAAGTTGCGATATTCGCTTTGCAGAAACGTGCTGTCGAAGACGGAGCTGATGTAATCGACGCTGACGTCGATCCCCCAGGGGCAGACGAGGCTACCCTTCAGGTCGTCGTAGGGCACGCCGCAATGGCCGCCGGTTTGGTAGCCTAACCGGGCGTTGTAATTACTGTCGAACCTACGGTTGATGCCATCGACCGTGTTGCCGTCATAGACATCGAAGCTGCCGTAAAATGGCGGGCGCGCCGGCACAATTGGGGTTGGCGTTGGCGCCTTGACCCTGGTGGGCAGCGGTTGATAGCCAATACCCCGGGCAAACGCAGAGAATGCTGGATTAATCACCATCGGCCTGACAGGCGGATTGATCGTGGACTGCATAGGCGGTCCCGCGGCCGGTGTTGGCAGCGCAAACCCAATGCCGACCGAGTTCCGGCGGGTCTCGAAGACTTCGATGGTGAGCGGATTTTCGATCGAAAGCACATCGGCGCGATGAACGCCGGTTGAGCTTCCAAACGCCAGGACGTCTCGTCCTACCTTCGCGAACAGCGGAAACCGCTGGACATCTCCTATGGTGACGGTAGCCCGGTCCACGGTGAGGCGATCGACGCCGGCATTGAAGCCCTGGTTGGTTGGGAACAGGACACTGGTCCCGCTATCATACTGAACAATCAGATTGCCAACCGTCCACTCATTGAGCTTGATCTCAAAATCAAGTGCGGCCGTACTCAGTTGCACCGCGTCCTTTTTCCGGCCCGAGAAGTCGGAGCTTCGTCCGCCTGTCATCTCGATCGCACCGCCAAAGGTGACGAATTCGTTGATTTTTGAGCCTGTCTTGGCAAAGGAATCCCGGATGATGGACCGAACCGAATCCTCCTGGGCGGTCTTTGCGATTTCCAATTCCTTGACACGCTGTTCCAGGTTGGGGGTGTTCACTTGTGCCGATGGCTGGCTGTCGTCCTGTTCTGGCCTGGCGACGGCTTCGGACGGCCGTTGCGCGACACTTGTGGCATGCTCGTTACGACCCGTGGCCGCTTTGCGGGTGGGCTTTTCGCCTTCGAGGTTGGCAAGCCGTTTGGCGAGGTCACGATTCTGAACTTTGAGCTCTTCGACTGCCCGTTTCAGTGTCGTGACATCATCACTTTCGGCTGCGTGAACCCATGCGGGTTGCACGAGCAACCCGGCGCACAACAACAACACCGCCGTACGCCGACGCTCGATTGCAGCGAAAACCCTCATGGATTGGCCATCGAACCGTCTCCTTGACATGCAGATTCGTAATTCCCGTTACGCAGCATGTATGATCATAGCGGAATTGTTTGTTCTGACGATAGACGGCTTTGTCGAATACAGACATCAACTTGGTGTGTTATTTTATCGGTTGTGGATCAATGGCGGAACGCCTCCGCCGGCTCCAGCCGAGCGGCACGGGATGCCGGATAGAGACCAGACAGTAATCCAATCGCGCCGCCGACAACCGGCGCAAGCAACGGGGCGACGGGATCCAGCACAGGGCTCCACACCTGATAAGCAGCGACGCCAACAACGACGAACACCCCAAGGCTTGCGCCAATGATCCCGCCAACAAATCCCATGGATGCGCTTTCGATTAAAAACTGCGCCGCGATGTGCCAGCGCGTCGCACCAATGGCACGGCGCAGGGCAATCTCTCCCGTTCGCTCCATGACACCGACAAGCGTGATGTTCGCTATGCCAAGGGCGCCGACAATCAGGGACAGGCCACCCAGCAGGATGAACATCATGTCGAGGTCGGTTTGAACTTCATCCCGCACGCGCTTCGGCTCCTGGGGAACTTGCACGCGCAAAGTCCGCGGATCGTCTGGCCGCAGGGCGAAAGGTGCCTGTTGCGCGATCAGGGAAGCCGCGCCGATCTTGCTTTCCACCACCACCGTGCCGGGCCCTGGCAGCGCGAAGCGGCGCCGCGCGGTTCCCTCGGGGATGATGACGGATCCAAGCAATTCCGGTTTGCGGCCCACATCCCGGAGAATGCCTATCACAAGGTAGATCTGGTCGCCGATGGCAATGGCCGGTAGTCGTTCCACATCCCGCACGCCCAGACGGACGGCGGCGTCCGGCCCAAGAACCACCACCCGGTCTGCCCGGTCGGAGTGGCCGCCATCGAACAGGCGTCCGGTTTCCAGCACCGCCCGGACCGCCTTGAACATTTCTGGGGAAGCGGCCCGCACCGATAGCTTGAATGCGCTCTGGTTCGTTGGATCCCGCACCGGCGATGAACTGACCAGATTGTTGCCCAGGTCCACGTCACTCATTGTCCCGGCCGCAACCACCCCGTTCAGGCGTAACAGGCGCGCCGGCGCATCCCATGGGATTGCCCGTGGATCGACGATGCCCGTCGTGGCGCCAGGCCGTGGGGTAATAAAAAGCTCGGTCGCGGCGAGCTGATCGAATTGACTGATGATACGGTTGCCAGCCGTGCGGGTCAGGCCCACCGTCGCTACCAGGGCGGACATGCCGATGACGACGCCTAACACGGTGAGAATCATGCGTGCGGGTCTGGCGAACATGCCGGCGATGGCTTCGTTCAGGAGGTCGTGAAAGGAAATGCCAGATCGGGCGATACCGAGATCAAGCCGCGCGACCGGCACGAAGTCAGGACCGGGCCGGAGTAGCAGGTCGGTTTGCTGCTGGATTGCGCCGTCAACAACATGCACACGACGGTTGGCACGGCTGGCGACCATCTCATCATGCGTAACGACAATGATCGTCAAGCCATCCTTATTAAGGCCCTCCAGAACATCCAGGATGTTTTCCGAACTCTTCGAGTCCAGATTTCCCGTTGGTTCATCGCACAACAGCAGGCTGGGCGAACCCACCAGGGCGCGTGCAATGGCAACGCGCTGCCGTTCGCCGCCGGACAATTTGGACGGCAGGAACTCGGCACGATGCAGAAGCCCGACCCGCTCGATCGCCGCGAGGGCGCGGTCCCGCCTGCCCCGATGAGGACCGTTACGGTAAACCTCGGCCAGCATGACGTTCTCAAGCACAGTGCGGTATGGCAACAAGTGAAATGACTGGAAGACGAATCCGATGCGTTGGCTGCGCAATCCGGCGCGTTGCTTGTCGGACAAAGTGGTCGTTTCAACCCCATCCAACCGATAGCTGCCGGCGGTTGGCGTATCCAGGCAACCGATGACGTTCAGCAAAGTCGATTTGCCCGCGCCCGACGGACCCGTGATGGCCAACCACTCTCCCCGGTCCAATGAAAGATCGATGCCAGCCAACGCATGTACGGCCGGATCCGAACCGAACTGCTTGGTAATCCCTTGAAGCGAAATGACATGGTCGGCGGCGCTGAACACTTCTCTGGTCATCGCGCATCCCTGTTCGCAGGGTTGTTGTATCCAACAACCACCTGCTGGCCCGGCGACAGCTTGCCAGAGACGGGTGTCACCTCCACGTATCCGTTCGCCGACAGTCCCGGCTTGACCGTCACATATTCCAGTGAGCCTTGGTGTCCGACCTGGACCCTTGAACTTCCGTCCACCGCCAGCGACAACGCGCTAACCGGGACGGCGGTGACCGCGCCGGCCGTGGATTCGATCGGGATCGTCAGGCGCACGGAAAATCCGTCGAGTCTGGTTGGCGCATCATCGACCCGCACGCCGAGATAGATGTGAAATCCGTCGGCACCTCGGGTCCCGGGCGTCGAGGCAACCGTCTCCACAACGCCGGTCGCCTTGATGCCCAGCGCCCGTTCGTCGATGGCAACGGGCATTCCCGTCTTGATCAATGGCGCCGCGTCCAGTGGAAGCGCTGAATCCACCGACAACTGGTTATCAGTCACTGTCAGAATCGTGCCGGAAGCCAGATGGCCAATTGGCACCGTGATTTCTTCCACCCGAACCGGGAGCATCGGGACAAACACCACCTCATCGATTGGAACTTGATTGCCAAGCCTACGCTTCGCGGCATTCAGGTCCGCGGTGGCCTGATCGATCCGTTCGCTGGCGATTTTCAGGTCCAGGGAGGCAAGATTTTGCGCGTCGAGCGCAGCGCGAACCGCCCTTTCCCCTTCGAGACGAGCGGAAAATTCAGCCGCTCTGCCAACATCGCTCCGGCTGGTGACCAACGAAGCATCGCGCTGCGCGGTCTGGATGGCCATGTCACCTTCCAGTTTGATTTTCTCCCTCGCCGCGCGGGAAACTTCAAGCCTCGCCTTAGCCGCTTTACGTGCTGTTTCAGTCTGTCGTGGATCGAGCGAGATCAAGGACTGCTCGGCGATCTGCGCAGCGAGGTCGGCATCGGCCGCTGTGTTGGCAAACTTCGCCTTCGCCCGCTCGCTCTCAACCGTCCAGGCGTTGCCACCCCGGGACACTTCGGGGACTGGCGGTTGGACAGGCTGTCTGGCTGCGTTATCCACCGCGGCTGCCTTCACGCTATGCGAAGCGCCAGCCCGAGCCGCATTCACAGCGAGTCCGGTGGTGGCGACGGCGGCGGCAGCGGACAGTTTTGCCCTGACCGCATCGGACCAATCCCGTTCCAGCGCTCGGACGGCGATAAGCTGATCACGTGTCGGCCCGAATGGCTCCCATCCTTTCGATCTATACCAGGTTCCGACCGCCGCACTCGTCTGCTCGTCGTACGGCCCATCAATAGAACCCGGGTTAAAGCCAAGCCGCGCAAGGGCTTGTTTGAATTGGCGCACATCATTGCCGGCCAGCTCCGGCACCTGATCCCGATAGGCCGGGTTCGGTCCCTGCAGAATAAAGACCGGCCGGCCGGACGCGGTCAGGATGACATCGCCTTCGTTGATCTGCTTGTTCCGCACCGGCAGGCTTGTGATCAAACCCGGTCCGGCCTTCAGCGGCGACGGCGCGAGCGCAACGGGCTGAGGCAGACCAAAACGAATCGTGCCGCGTGTGACGACATCCGTGCTCAAGACCCTTTCCTCGACAGGAACGAGGATTGGCGAGGGCGCGGGAGGCGCCGCCCGGGCGGCTATCTCGGCTGGCGATTGGATCCGCGTTCCAGCGTACCACGCGCCTCCGGCGGCGGCGGCAACCGCCAGCAGGAATGTGTAAAGAAGCCGAACCCGTTGTCCAGCGGCATACGCCGCTCGTTCCCGAGGCGTCGTCAGCGCCCGGTTTCCCGAGTCGTGTCCCGGCACGCGAACAGGCAGGCGACTGCGATCGTCGCGTGGGGCTGCGATCGATTTCTGGTCGGAATCGTTCATTGGATTTTCCGCGCGAACAACTCTTGTTGAATCCGCTCTTCGACGGGAACCAGCAATTCTTCCTGCACCTTGTGAGTCTTTGCGGCGAACCTCCGCAAGACCGCCTTCATCCGCGGGTCATTGTTGATGAAGGCATTCCGCGGATTGTAGTCGGTTGATTTGATCTGGTCGGGATTGAAAACCTGTTCGATCGCCTTGCGAGTGCAACCGCCGAGCATTCTCCTCATTCGTATGGTCCTCCGTTACTGTCGGTCCAGTCGCGTCGAACTATTCCATGCCCAGCACTTTGCCAGAATCCATATCGACGAGCACGTCCTTTTCCGCGCCGTTTTTCTTCGCCACGATCTCAATCACGTAAACCATTTTTCCGTGCTTCCTTTCGATGGTGAAGTCCGTAACCTCGCCGGGAAAAGCTGCAAGCGCTGCCTGGGTCGCTTGTTCGCGGCTGATCTTGGCACCAGTCGCCGCGGCGACCTCGTGAACCTGGGTGTCATCTTTTGATTCGGCGGCGGAGGCGATGGGCGGAAGCAAAAGCACCGCGGCAAGGACGAAAGCGGCCCCAACCATCATGAACGGATTCCAGGCCGCGTCACCATTTCTGTCTGTCAATGTCATGTTGCTGTCCTTCGGAAACACTACTTCTTCGGAGCCGTGATAAACGTCGTTTCAGTGACCGACTGGTTACCATCCTTCGCCACGGTTCCGATCGCCAGTTTGTATTCCAGGCCGGGGACAAGGAAGCCGTCCGACACGGTGAACGCGGTGGCGGTGGCGGGAAGCTTCGCCTTAATCTCCCGCCCGGTCTTTTCCTGCTCGATCACCAGCACGAAACCCGCGGCGTCTTTGACGGTATTCCATTTGACTTGCATCCCGGTAA
>JAYUEJ010000809.1:0-2955 GCA_043739265.1 Rhodopila sp.
GGGGCCACCGGCGCCTGCGACGCCAAGGGCGTAGTCTTCGGTGCTGACAACAGTCCCGGCGCAGCAGCGGATGGAGCCACGTCCGCGGCCATCGGCGCCTGCGACGCCAAGGGCGTAGTCTTCGGTGCTGACAACAGTCCCGGCGGAGCGGCGGATGGAGCCGCGTCAGGGGCCACCAAAGCCGGCGGCTCCCGCGACGCCAGGGGCGGTGTCTTAGGTGCTGGCGGCGGTGCCGGCCGATCGACAGAGGGAGTAGCGGTTGCGACCGAGGGGGCAGGCTGGTCCGCCAGAAGCCCCGCATTTGGCGCCGCCGGCTCTGTCGGGGTCTTATCGGTTTCCAGCAAGATCGACAGATCGTTAAGCTCAGCCGGCGTGGCCGTGGGAATCAGATCCATCATCCGCATGATCGTTTCCGTCATGTTATCACCGGCCGGCGTCCACCGGTGACCGGCCGCCGCCTGCGCCTTCGCCTGGGCAAGCAGGTCCGAAAACGTGGGAGCGTCCGCACCGGCCGATGGCGACGCCAGCACGGCCGACAAAAGCGCTACCCGGCAGACGGCTAAAAGAACACCACGTACGCCGACAGGCATTGTCATGTCACCGGCACCAAAACGGGGTTTCTCAACCCGCAATGCCTGCCCGGATGCCGGGGTTGTGACGATCCGATCATGGACACAGGCTCATGCCTCTCCCGCTTACATGGTCGATCCGCTGGCCGGTCAGCTTTGGTAGAAATGTCACAAATCCGGCACGCATCGTTGTAACGCCGCTCATCAGCAGCGCAGTCATTCTAGGACCAAACCGATGAATCCGAACTGACATTTTCTTGAACGGTCGGACGAACGAATCGTTCTGGCCTTTGTTCGGGATAAATACCGCGATGCGAAGGTGCTATACCCCGCCCGGCCCTTGCACGCTCGCCGCCTGGGCCTTGTCCTGATACCGGCACCATTCGGCGGCCACACAGCGCCAACACTCCGGCCGCCGCGCCTTGCATACGTAGCGGCCATGCAGGATCAGCCAATGGTGCGAATCCCGCAACCGCTCCGGCGGCAGCCGCTTCACCAGCCCGTCTTCAACCTCCCGCGGGGATTTCCCGGGGGCCAGTCCGGTGCGGTTGCCCAGCCGGAAGATGTGGGTATCCACCGCCATCGTAGCCTCACCGAACGCCACATTCAGCACCACGTTGGCGGTCTTGCGCCCGACCCCGGGCAGAGCCTCCAGCGCCGCCCGGTCGTTCGGCACCTGACCGCCGTGCCGTTCCTCCAGATCCCGGCTGAGTTGCACCACGTTCCGGGCCTTGGTCTGCCACAGACCGATCGTGCGGATGTGGGACGCCACGCCATCAACCCCCAGGCCGATCATCGCATGCGGGGTCGGCGCCACCGCGAACAACGTCGCGGTCGCACGATTGACCGAGATATCGGTAGCCTGCGCCGACAGCACCACCGACACCAGCAGCGTAAACGGGTCGGTGAACGTAAGCTCGGTTTCCGGCGCCGGATTGTGCGTCGCCAGAGCCTCGATAAATGCCCGCACCGCAGCCCTGGTCATCAGCGGGGCTTTACGCGGTGCGGCGGAAATCACCGGACGGAGGCCGGACAGCAGGCGGTCGTACGCACCATGTGCCGGCGTTCCGTTGCGCTGGCGAACGGGGTGGCGCGGTGCATCACGGCGCGGTTGTCCCAGACCACCACATCGCCCTGGTGCCAGCGATGCGAATAGACGAAGTCGGGATTGGTCGCGAATGCCATCAGGCCGTCGATCAGGGCGCGGCCATCGGCATCGTTTAGGCCTTCCACCGATCTGGCGTGCTGGCCGAGATACAGCGCCGGCCCAATGGGATTTTCCCGCGCGACCACCGCACGTTTCACCGGCGGATGGCCGGATTTTTCAGCCTCGCTGATCAGCGTCGGATCGACCCGGGCGCGCGACCAGCCAAAATCGTGGATCGCGACTCGGTCCGCGGCCGACTCCTGCATCGACCGCGGCATCGCGGTCCAGGCGGCGCGGGTGCAGCAGAACGCGGTGTCACCCCCGGCCGATGGGATTTCCCGAGCCGACAAGATCGAGGCGCGCGCCGGGATCGCCTTGAACGAACTGTCATGGTGCCAGATCTGATTGGCCTTGTTGTTCAGCACCTGCTTGTCGGACGGCGGGGCGATCTGGCCGTCCGGCCCGATATTGGTCAGCACGATCAGCTTACCCCCGGCACCGTTCGCGCCCGCTCGGGTGGTTTCCAGCTCGCCGAAAATTTCACTGAAGGCCACCTGGGACTCATCGCTGATGGTCTGCCGAGGGAACACCAGCACCGACCAGCGGTCCAGCGCGTGTCTGATCCAGGCCGCGTCGGCCGGGTGATCGATGTCGATGCCGTCGATGCGGGCGGCGAACAATGGGTGCAGTGGGGTTGCTGTTGGCATGGGCTTATCCTGGAAAAGCCGGTTCAGGCGTTATCGGCGGCGTGCAGGGCCATCGCGGCGTGTTCGAGCAACCGGACGAACCGGGTTGCCCAGCCGCGCTGGCCGTCCGGGGTGGCAATAAGGTCCTGCCGGATTTCAATCTCGACATGATGAAGCCCGCGCCGTACGGCATGGGTGGGAAGACTGTAGTCGCTGTCCTCGGCGAGCGCATAGGGTGTGTTGTCGCCCACCACAAGATCAGGGTCCTGGCGCAGCGATCCGATCAGGATTTGGGCCAGCACCGGGTCCTTGTCGTGCAGGATGCCCACCTGCATCGCTCGCGATTGTCCTTTGAACGACGGCGTAAAACTATGCATCGCGACGACAATGGTGCGGCGATCCGCGCGGGCGTCCAACAGGGTGGCGATGCGGTCATGGTAGGGCGTGAAAATGGCGGCGACCCGACCGGCTTTGGCTTCGGCGGTCAGATCCCGGTTGCCCGGGATAGCGGTGTGCTCGCTGATCTCCGGCATTGCGGACGGCCAGGATGGGT
>JAYUEJ010000810.1:0-2941 GCA_043739265.1 Rhodopila sp.
CGATGTTGATCTTGCCATCCATGTACCAATCCACGATGCGAGGCACATCCGTCCGTCCGCGCGCGCCGCCGAAAGCGGTGCCCATCCAGGTGCGCCCGGTCACCAACTGGAACGGGCGGGTGGAGATTTCCTGTCCGGACGCCGCAACGCCGACGATGATCGATTTGCCCCAACCGCGATGCGCGCATTCCAGAGCCTGGCGCATCACTTTGGTGCTGCCGATGCATTCGAACGTGTAATCCGCGCCGCCCTTGGTCAGATCGACCAGATATGGCACCAGGTCGCCCTCCACCTCGGCGGGGTTGACGAAATGAGTCATCCCGAACTTTGTCGCCATCGGGATGCGGCCAGGGTTCAGGTCCACACCGACGATCTGGTCGGCCCCGATCATCCGCAGCCCCTGAATCACGTTCAGTCCGATACCACCCAAACCGAACACGATCGCGCGGCAGCCAGCCTCGGCCTTCGCGGTGTTCATCACCGCGCCAATGCCGGTGGTGACGCCGCAGCCGATGTAGCAGACCTTGTCGAATGGCGCGTCCGGCCGGATTTTGGCCAGTGCGATCTCCGGCACCACGGTAAAATTCGAGAACGTCGAGGTGCCCATGTAGTGAAACAGCTTCTCCCCATCACACGAAAACCGGCTGGTTCCGTCCGGCATCAGCCCCCTGCCCTGGGTAGCCCGGATCGCCACGCAAAGGTTGGTTTTCCGCGACAGGCAATATTCGCACTGCCGGCATTCCGGCGTGTACAGCGGGATGACGTGGTCGCCCTTTTTCAGGCTGGAGACGTTCTTGCCCACATCAACGACGATGCCGGCGCCCTCATGGCCCAGGATCGAGGGGAACAACCCTTCGGCATCGGCGCCGGACAGGGTGTATTCGTCGGTATGACAGATGCCGGTGGCCTTGATCTCGACCAGCACTTCGCCCTCCCGCGGGCCGTCAAGGTCGATAGTTTCCAGGCTGAGGGTCTTCCCGGCATTGCGGGCGACCGCGGCGCGCGTCTTCATATCCACTCTCCTTTAAGGTGCGCCGGGCTTACCAAACATTCCCGTTGGCAGCCAGTCGTTCTTTATAGTGCAGCCGGCGGTTTGGATGACCCCGGTCCATTGGTGATAGTACGAAAAATGGGACGGTAAACAACACTGTCTGGAAATTGTTATTGCATGCCTATTTTGGCTTTTAGATACCAAACGGTAACGGCCCCAAAGATAACAACTAATGCACCAATGACCCACAAAGCGCCTTTCACGAAGGATATTTGATGGCGGACCTCGTCGATCTTATCGCCATGCTTACTGGTATCCGTGATCAGTCGCTGCACCTGCGTGGTCAGTTTTCCGATCTCGACCAAAACAAACCGGATATCCGCGACGGGATACAGTTCTTTAAACGGAGCGCCGCTTGCTTCGGGTGGCGGACCACTCTCGTCGGAAGGACCGCGAGATCGGTCACTCATCGGTAGAGTCCGGCAGATCAGGAAAGGCAGATGGGGATGCGGATTGGGCCGCTACCCATTCCCACATATCTTTAGAATGCCATCCGGTGAACGATGCGAAGCGAAGGATCAGAACGCGGCCGACCTTGCCTCCTGGTGAGTTTAGTTTCTCGGCCACCTGATTGGTAGTAAGCTTCGCCGCGGTCACTAAAAACTGGGTTTCGGTGATCTTGTAAAAGCTATCGGGGAACGCGTCGCGCACGGCTGGCTCTAGCCTTGGATCAGCCTCTGGCGCGATCACGGCAAAAACCGCCATGGTTTTGGAATCAGCCTCCTAATGCCTGGTGGAGCCCACCGTGGCTTGGATATTGTTCCGATCGAATTGCCATTTTTTCACGTTTCCGGGAGATTGCAGGTGATAATGGTGGACGCAAGAGTCAGATGGCAGTGATCGGCGCGCTTCACAACTCCAGTTCGGCCGGGACGTTTCCCGGTGCAAAATCAGAAGACGCCGAGGTGGGATTCAGAGACTGTTTGTGAACGACACCACAGCCAGCTAAATCATCGTAACCTATAAAGATGAACAATCCGTTAAGGCGCCGCCCAACACGCCAGTAGCGTCGGGCGGCCTCCGTCACGAACCTAGGCTATACGCAACAGGGCGTCCCTTGCCGGCCCGCGGTGGCTTAGCGCAGCGCCAGATCGGACAATTTTCATTCATTCAGCGACGGATTGCCGCGTCGATCCTCGCAATGACCATTCAAGTGGCAATGCGCACGCATTTTCGCATCACCGACGGCAAGGCCGCATCATCCAGCGCGTCCAGCGGCAGAGCGAACCCGTCCCCTTCGATCCGCGGCACATGTCCGGCGAGCACATCCAGGATCAGTTCGAAATGGGTGAACGTGTGGCGCACCTGACCGGCGGCGCGCCATTCCAAAACCATCGGCGCGTCCGCCAGCGCCTCCGCCACCGTCCAGGGCGAGTCCCGCCATTGGGTGCCGGGCAGTTCGGTCATGCCACCCAGCAACCCCTTCTCCGGCCGTCTCCGCAGCAGCACCGCACCGCGATCGTCCGTCAGCCAGAAATGCACGCCATAGCGCACCGGCCGGGCCTTTTTCGGGGATTTGCGCGGCAGCACCGCTTGAATGCCCATCCGCCGGGCGGCGCAGGACGCGATCCACGGGCATACCGCGCAGCCCGGAGCCGCCGGCGTGCAGATCGACGCTCCCAGATCGAACAGCGCCTGCGCGAAGTCGCTCGGTCTGGCATGGGCAGCCGGATCGGCACCCAGGTGGGCGGCGGCCTGTCGAATCGCTGGTTTGGCGGCGGGCATGGCTTGCTCGATCGCGAACAGGCGGGACACCACCCGCTCCACATTGCCATCGACCGGAACGGCTTGGATGCCGAACGCGATCGCGCCGATTGCCGCGGCGGTGTAGATGCCGATGCCCGGCAGCGCCTGCAAACCCATCAGATCGGCCGGGAATCCGCCGGCCTC
>JAYUEJ010000811.1:0-2937 GCA_043739265.1 Rhodopila sp.
TAAAGCGAGACAGGCGGTCGATCCCTCGCGGAGGCCCAAACGGGTTGCTTCCCTCTTTGCGATGCCAACGGCGGTCGCATGCGCCTCCGGATACTCGGCTCCCTGACGCATCTCACGGAAGACCATATGATCACGAGGAAGGTATCGAATGGCGTGGTCGATCACCCCGCCGTCGGTTTCAAACCCCGGCCAATGGCGCATCTTTGTGATATAGGGGCCGATTTCGCGATCTTTCCGGTACGGCACCCAGCTTTCTTTCCCGAACCGGCGGGCTCCCCGCTTGACGGAGGTTCCCTTGATCGCGGGCAGATCGCCGATGGCGTCTTCGGCCGTAACGGCGAACGGTAGGCTGGCATCCCCCAGATGCGCCTGAACATATCCCGCACCGCCGATCAGATCGACGAAGCGCAACGCAACGGCCCGCGTACCGGCATATCCCGGCGGCAGCTTCATGTGATGTGTGGCTTTTGGGAATCGAACCGCAACATTGAGTTCGCGTCGGTAGGCCACAAGAAAGACGCGGTCGCGCATCTGCGGGCAACCGTGGAATGCGCTGTTGATAAGCGAATATTTTGCCTCGTAACCCATGCTCGACAGGGTTTCGACCATCTCCTCGATGACGTTGTGCCCGCCGTAATGAAGAATATCCGGCACATTCTCCATCAACAACGCAAGCGGACGCAACATCTTCACATAAGCCAGATACCGAAGAAAGAGATTTCCTCTTGGATCGACTTTATAAGCATCGGGATGTTCTGCTATTTCCCTCAGTTTCGCTCGGCCCACGCGCGCGTATGCCTGACAGGGAGGCCCACCCACCAACACATCAATGGCGCTGTCCGCGGCGCCCAGGCCTAATTCCGCGACAAGTTCGTCCGGTTCAGTCTTTGTCATATCCCGCGGCCGAGCGTGCAACTCAAGCTGATCGGGGTCGTTTCCGTGAAAGTTGGTCGCGTGGGTACGGGCGGCAAGCGCGTCGATTTCCAGGGCACCGTCGATGCGGAAACCGGCGCGCTGGAACCCAAGCGATATGCCGCCCGCGCCAGAGAACATGTCCAGTACGCGCGGCTTCTCACCCCGCGCAAGGCGGTTGAGTTTGGCCATCGTAGCAGCATCGGCCGCCACCCCCGCCAGCACGTCCATATCCCACACTCCTCGGCAGGCTCGCATTGCAAAGCCATTTTTCAGCTTACCAGACTTACCGATTCGCACAGAAACCCTAAGATTGGGTTAACCGAACCCTGGAATTGCGGAAGCACCGGGCGGACCGAGGCATTCCCCAAGCTTGCGTTCCAATGCTTGCTTGTCGCCCCGGGTTTCGCATTCCCAAACAACGATGACACGCCATCCTGCTGCTTCCAACAGGGCCAGATTAGCCGCATCCCGTTCTACTGTCCGAGCCAGTTTGGCCGCCCACCAATCGGCTCTGGTTCGCGGCAAGACGGCGTTCCGGCATTTTGGGTCGGGATGACTGTGCCAAAAGCAGCCACGGATATCGATCACCGCCTTTCGCCCGGGCAGCACGATATCGGGCCGTCCCGGCAAATCCCGGCGCTGCAGGCGATAGCGATACCCCAGCGCGTGCAGCAGCCGCCGAACGATCAACTCCGGCTGCGTATCCCTGTCTCTGACCGCGGCAAGGTTCCGGCGGCGCGGTGCCGGTACGTCGGTGAAGTCAGGACGCGGCAAGTGGGACATGATGGGGAATGCCATAGCACACAGCCTGCATTCTCTCATTCCGATGACAATGTTCCACTCGTTCCCGGTGCTGACGGAACGGATCAAACCGCTGGTGATTTCTGCGCCGCGCTATGGCGATGATCCCGAGAAGGTGATCCACTCCAACTTGACCAGGTCAGGAGCATAAAATGTCGATTTATGATTTCACCGCCCGCCTGAGTTCCGGCGAGGACCGAAGCCTGGCCGACTACCGCGGCAAGGTGCTGCTGGTCGTCAACGTCGCCTCCAAGTGCGGCTTCACACCGCAATACCAGGGCCTGCAGAGCCTCTATGAACAGTTCAGCCCGCGCGGCTTCGAAATACTCGCGTTCCCTTGCGACCAGTTCGGCCACCAGGAGCCGGGTTCCGATTCAGAGATCGCCACCTTCTGCGAAACCAATTTCCGGGTCAGCTTCCCCTTGTTCGCCAAGATCGACGTCAACGGCAGCGCCGCGCACCCACTCTACGCGTGGCTCAAACAGGAAAAAGGCGGCCTGATCGGGTCCAGCATCAAGTGGAATTTCACCAAATTCCTCCTGGACCGGGCCGGCACCGTAAGCGCTCGCTTCGCGCCGACCAAGACGCCGGAAAGTCTGGCGCGCGACGTCGCGGCCCTGCTCTAGGGCTGGCCGGCAGCGAACCGCGATCTCAATCATTGCCCGAGACACCGTCGTGCCCTGGTGTTGAATGCGACGACAGATGGGCATCACGCCAGGAAGCGTCCCCGGCCTGGACCGATAACGACAAACGCGTATTTATACCCAATTACGACACCGTAATCGCCTGGATCACTGGAGCATCCGACCTTGCCCGATACATCCATTCCGCCGCCCCCGCGCAAGACAGCAGCCGATCTGCGCAGCACGCGCTGGTTCGGGCCCGCCGATCTGCGGTCGTTCGGCCACCGGTCCCGCGCCATGCAGATGGGCTATGCGCCGGAGGAGTGGCAGGGCAAGCCGGTCATCGCCATCATCAACACCTGGTCGGACCTGCAACCGTGCCACGCGCATTTCAAGCAGCGCGTCGATGACGTGAAGCGCGGCGTCCTGATGGCCGGCGGCTTCCCGGTGGAACTGCCGGCGCTGTCGGTCAGCGAAAGTTTCGTCAAGCCAACCACCATGATGTATCGCAACATGCTGGCGATGGAGGCCGAGGAACTGCTGCGGTCCCACCCGGTCGATGGCGCCGTGCTGATGGGCGGTTGCGACAAATCCACCC